>CAZFAI010000023.1:0-14079 GCA_964516555.1 uncultured Gammaproteobacteria bacterium | reverse complement strand
TGGGGGAGATGATCATTCCTCCGATAACAACGGGTGAATTATTGAGAATTAAACCAAGGGTACAGATGATGCTGGAAGCTATGAGGAGGGTGATGAAAGAGAGAGAAAAACTACCATTTTGATTGATTTTACTGAAAATGTCGTTTTCGTGTGATTGCTCGATGTCGTTAATAAAGTAAAGGTCGAGTAGGGGTAGTTTACTCATAGTTAATACTATAAACGAAGGGCATATTTATGAAAAGCTATCCGTTGGATTTAATCCATTTTTCGCGCTTGAGATAAAGGAATCCAAGGATGAGAACGGCACCAATGACGGTAATTAGTGATTCAATTTTGTCAAGACCGTGAGCCAGTTCGGTAAATGCTTCACCCATGTTAAAACCAATGAAACCCAGAAGGGTGGCACGGAATAAAAGTGCCAGAAAGAGCATGGAATAAAATTTGACGGGGGGAATTTTGAAACCACCGCAAAAACCGGTAACCAAGGAGACGGGTACAACCGGAATTGAACAGGCTACGAGTATGAAGATTTCGTCTTTAGTTGATTTTTGAAAATCAGTACGAACTTTTTCGATTAATTTCCAAGAAAGACCAATATATTTCCCGAAGTTGTCAAGGATAGGTTTGCCACCAAAATAAGCAGCAAGATAAACAAGACTGGTGCCAAGTGTGGCTCCAATTGTGTAGGGTAAGGTAACATTTTTAAAAATATTCCAAATGGTTTCGAAAATCGGTTGGCCGTGTTCGACCAGGAAGGCTCCGCCTGCCATAGTTATAATTGGGGAGGGGATGGGGACTATTATTTGTTCTATAAACCCACCAGCCAGCATGGCTAAAGTTCCGTTAACATGGACCATTTCAAGGATACGGTTGAGAATTTCAGTCATTTTAAGAGTATATATACCGATTGATGATTTATCAATTGCCAGTGCGTCGACAGAAAAAGCTATCAATTTCCCGATGGCTTTGGGAGAGTAGGGCGTAGAAGTCCAATCCGTACTGACGGCTGCCACCCGAATAATATTCAGCTGCTTTGATCAGGGAATCTTTACCGCGGAGATCTTCCGATAGTGCCCGATTTAAACAGTCAACAAAAACCTTGCTTCCAGTTTTGATATTGGTTTGGGGATTAAAAGGGTTCTCACCGGACTGGAAATGAAAAGGCATAACCTGCATTAGGCCCATGGCTCCGGCAGAGGATACCAGGTCCGGATTACCTTGGGATTCAATTTGGATTATGCTGGCGACGGCATTTGGGGAAAGGCCGGGAGAAGTATTGTTTAGAATGTCGTAGCGCCATCGAAGAACTTGGGGACTCAAATATTTGGCCAGGCCATCGGCGTCCAAAACCGGACAGTGATTGTCTGAGGGTAAAAGAGCCTGTGGTCTTTTGGTTTGGAAAGATTGGAAGTATTGACTAATGTAGAGATCAACAAATGGTTGGGGTAAATTTGGATTGAATAGAGTTAGGGTATTGTTGTAGAGGTCCATTCCGGCCAATAGGGCAATGTGCGGATACTGAGATTGATCGGGTTGGTAGTCGAGTAATAGGGGAGCAGGTGATTCCTTAGAAAATTGAAGCATTTGATAAGGGTCAGGAATTGAAACTGTTTTGTAATCGATTCCATATGAGTGAGCTAAATCCCGAAGGGATATAAGGTCGGTTCCTGACGCAGACCAACGGTTGGTTATAAGTGCGCGGGCAACAACACCTTTGATTGATTCCTGATTATTGTCAATAGCATTTAGTTTGATGAGGGTAGAGGCCAGGGAGAGTGGACCGCTTGAGATACATTGACGGATATTTTTTTCGGGGAAATCAGAAGACTTGATTTGCTGAAAGCTGTGATAGTGGATTTCTTCGGGTGATAAGGCCAGTGTTTTGCGAGCAGTAATTAAATCTGCGGCGGTGATAGCTGACAGTAATAAAAAATTTCGACGCGTCAGACGTTCGGTCATAAAATAATGAAATTATTGATACCAGATAATTATATCGAAAAAACGGAAGTATAACAATATAATGTCCTTATAACTAAGAAGGGTTTGATTGATTCTTTTTTATATCCGGCGGTCGGGAAGGGTTAGGAGTTCTTTTTGCCAGTTTGGCAGTCCGCACCATTGATGTTTTGCTTCAGGACAAGGCGGAGTCAAGCCGGCCTGGCGGCGGATAGCACAGGGAGTTGGTTGATTAAAATATGCACCGAGAATGGGGTCGTGTTGCTGAAGCTGACGAAGCATTTCTAAGTTAAGACGCCAGATTTCTTCCTGAGCACGATAACAAGACCTGACAGCAGCAAAATGATAAAGAGGACCAACCGGTGCTTTGATTTGCTTGGTAATAAGAGTGTTGTTGGTGGCCAGATATTCCGTCAGAGATGACTCGACACCCATGTCAATAAGCTTGGCGCGGGACTGGGTGGCCAAATTAGAAAGCCGGTGATACAAGTCTAGGGCTTCCTGGTTTTCGGTAATTATGGGAGGAATGTAAAAATCACTTTCTTTGATTGGAAGAGGAATAGATCTTTGGGGGATATGGGAAAAGCCTCGATGGCGTTGCAATTGGGCATCAGCAGAAAGGCTGAGCCGGACAAGGAAGCCAACAGTGGCGGTATTTAGCGTTTGAGAGAATTGATCCAGAACAATTTCACCGTCAACCGAAGCAAGATAGGGATTGTTGGCTGGATTGAGAACACAGTCGAGTGCTTGGGAATCAGACATTTGGGATGGAGGGTAACCTAAATGGAGGCGGACGGCATTGGCGATTTGTTGACTTGGTTTGATATCAGGGGTTTCAAGATTAACATTGTTACCATTTAGTTGATCAGTAATCCCGGATTCAAACGCCATTTGATTTGGGGTGCCAAATGCTTCAATGGCTTTGGCTGCAGGTGAATTTTGAGGCAGAGGTTCATTTAAGTAATTACGGAAGCTGGGATCACATTGACAGACAGTTTCAACCATTCCCTGAATTAATACTCGAGCTTCTGGTCCACAGGGGTAAGTTTGAGATAAATTATGATAGCGAATAAGGGTAAGGGCATTTATGGTGTGGTAAAGATTGGCCCCCATAGATTGAGGTAGAAGATATCGACTAATTTCCTGGGTTAATTTATCAATGGCGGCAGGATTGTTTTGGCCGTAACGGTTTTGATAGTGCCTTTCTACGTCGGGTCTGAGAAGGGTATTTAATTGTTGATAACCGGAGAAGAGACTTTGGGCTGTGTTCAGGAAAATTTGGTTGGCTTTTTCTTTGTCAAAACGGGGGAAGACTAATCCTTCCGGGGACATGGGAACATAACGTTGGCTTTGCTGGTCTGAAACCAGATGGGGGTGAGAGTGGAGCACTTGCCAGATGGCCAGACGGGAAGTGTTTTGTAAAAGATAGGTATAGTTGACATGTTCGATTGTGCTATGATGACCGGCTTTTCGGGTGGAGGTGGCGACCCGATCTGATTGCAATTGATATTTTTCACCTTTGGTAAGGAAATCAAGGGGGGTGGCAGTACCCTGGGCATAACAAGCGAGGGCGGCGGCTCCGTTGAAGGTGGAAAGGGCGTTTAATTGTTGTAGCTGAGCATTGGTGAAGGATTCGGTTGGTAGGACATTTTGAGTTTCTGCAATCAGGGAGATAGTGGGACCGGGCAGGAGATTTGGTAGTTCCTGATGATGGGTGAGGTATTCGGGACGAGTCATTGCTTAATAATAGCTTGGGTTCTTGACGGAGACAAACGGAAAAGAGCTTTTAGTTTTCGAATATGAGAAGAATATGAGGAGATTATCTATATTTGACTAGGGATAGGGAAAATTTGAGATGATTAGCCTTAAATCATAGATTTGGAAAAAAGACGGGTGGTTGCTATAACAGTTTTAATGATCTTGTCAGACAGAGATATCAAAAAAGCAATTGAAGAGAAAAACATTGCGATTGACCCGTTCGAAGTGGAGTGTGTCCAACCGTCGTCTTATGATTTGCATTTACAAAATAAAGTACTGGTGTTTGATAATTACGCAGCCAGCGTGATTGATGTTCGGGAAAAGCAGGATGTGTCGAGAATGGTGGAAATAGGAGATGATGGATTTGTAATTCATCCGGGAGAATTTATTTTGGGATCAACGACTGAAAATTTTCGGATTCCTAATAATTTGGCAGGAAAATTGGAGGGAAAAAGTTCGTTGGGGAGGTTGGGATTGATTGTTCATGCTACGGCTGGGTTTGTGGATCCGGGGTTTGAGGGGCAATTAACTTTTGAAATTACCAACGTGTCAAGATTGCCAATCAGATTGTATGGAAATATGAAAATTGCCCAAATATGTTTTCTTCAAATGAGTAGCGAAGTGGAGAATCCGTATGGGAGTGAGAAGTTGAAGAGTAAGTACAAGGGTCAACAGGGACCGACGGCGTCAATGGGTTATTTAAATTTTGAGGAGGCAAAATAATGGAAAGAAAAGGGGTATTTATTGCTTTTGAAGGTATTGACGGGAGCGGAAAATCGACTCAAGCCGAGTTACTGGTACGAAGGATGGTGGAGGATGGGGTGAGTGCGGTTTTGACAAGAGAACATACATTGAATGGTGCGGCCGGACGGATGATTGAGAGAGTGGTAACTAAACAAGAAGTGCTGCATCCCAGGGCATTACAATATTCGTTTGTAGCTGACAGAATTGACCATAGTGAGGGGATGATTAAGCCAGCTATGGAGAAAGGCCAAGTGGTAGTATCTGACAGGTATTATTGGTCAACGGTAGCTTATGGAGCAGCGGCATGGGATAGGGATAAGCTTTTGAAGTTGAATCAGGAGGCGGGTTTGGAAGAACCGGACTTGTGGGTTTTGGTTGATATTGATCCGAGGGTTGCGATGGTTAGAATGTCAAATGGCAGATCGAGTTTGACCATATTTGAGAAAGAAGAAAAATTAAGAAGCGTTAGACAGGTATATTCTGATTTGGCGGCCAGATTTGAAGAAAGAACTCTTGTGGTAGATGGTGATGGTGAAGTAGGAAAAATAAATGACCTGATATATCGGGAGATAGCAAAAAGACGTTTGGTTGTTTAGAAAAATTTTCTTGTTTCGGGGAGACCGGGGACGATCCAATGATTAGTGCATCGAGCTTCATAAGTGACGGAAGTGTTGGGGCTGTCGACGACGATGATTGGGCTGTCGTAGGGAGCAGGTTGCCCGTTGATTAATCTTTGAGTTTTGGTGGCGGGACGGTTGCAATTGTGGCCGTTGATGCGGTAATCGCAGTGGGCTGAAAGAGAGTGAACTCTATCTGAACGGGATAATAGGTTTTTGACGACAGGGAAGAATTCGCCTCTAAAATCATGGAGTAGTCCGCCGTAAATTACTTTAATGTCAGAGTTAGCTAAATCCTGAATGGCATCAGAATATTCAGGGGCAAAGAACTGCATTTCGTCGAAGATTACAGTGTGGACGCGTTGTTTTTCCTGACTAACCATCCATAAGACATCTTCCGGATTGGTGCAGGAAACGGGGAAGGCGGGAGAGTTGGTCCCGTGGCGCGATTGAATAGTATCCGGGTGACAACGGCAATCGATTTCCGGATAAAAAGCCAGGGTGGTCAGACCAAGAGTTTCGTTTCTGGAAGCAATTTCTATTAGCTTGGCGGACTTGCCGGATTTCATCGGACCGACATAGCCGATTATTTCACCGTTTTGTAAAGACATGGACTGATTATATAGATTTTGCGAGAGCTTGTTAGTAAGAAAATTAATTTGAATTATGTGAATACGGAGAAACTGAGAAAATAGAATCGGGTAATAGGATGTAAAATAAGGAATGGACGAGAAAATTTTTAACTTAATAAAAAGGGAAGAAGAAAGGCAGAATGAGAGTATACATTTGATCCCGAGCGAAAATTTTGCTTCAGACGAGGTAAGAAGGGCTTTGGGAAGTGTGCTGACAAATAAATATGCCGAAGGGTATCCCAAAAGAAGATATTATCAAGGGAATGAGGTGATTGATGAGATAGAAATTGAAACGATTGAGAGGGGGAAGAAACTATTGGGGACACCACACATGAATGTACAGCCATATTCGGGTAGCCCGGCGAATAGCGCGGTGCAGATGGCGCTTTTGGATCAGGGAGATAAGATTTGTGGCTTGAAGTTGTCGGCTGGGGGACATTTGACACACGGACATCCCAAGATTACTTTTTCGGGGAAATTTTTTGAGAGTGTTCAATATGATGTTGAGGAGGATGGACGGATTGACTATAACAAACTAGAACAATTAGTGGAACAAAATAAACCAAAAATGATCATGGCCGGAACAACAGCTTATCCGTTTGTGTTGGATTTTGAGAGATTTGGAGAAATTGCTCAAAAGGTTGGTGCCTGGTTGGTAGCTGATATTTCCCATATTGTTGGGCTGGTAGTGGGTGGAGTTCATCCTAACCCCGTACCTTTTGCCCATGTAATTACCAGTACAACACATAAAACATTAAGAGGTCCAAGGGGTGCGTTTGCGGCAGTGACAGAAAATGGATTAACCAAAGATCCCGAATTGGATAAAAAAATTGACAGGGCTGTATTTCCCGGAATGCAGGGTGGACCGCATGAAAATGCAGTGGCAGCAATGGCGATTGCTTTTGGGGAAGCCAGTGGTGATGAGTTTAGAGATTATTCACAAAAAGTGGTGGATAATTCAAAAGCTTTGGCGGAGGAATTAAAGGTGAGGGGATATCGGGTGTTTGGGACAGAGAATCATTTGATGGTGGTGGAGGTGGGCTTTGAAAAAGGAAAAGAAGTGGCAGTGGCCCTAGAAGAAGTCGGGATTGTGGTAAATGCCAATACCATTCCCCATGACAAGGCGGGGCCTTTTCGACCGTCAGGGATCAGGTTGGGGAGTCCGGCAATGACAACAAAGGGATTTTCTGCAGAGGAATTTAGGAAGACGGCAGAGTTGATTGACAGGGTGATTAGAGGTGAGGATAAAGAGAAAATAAGACAAGAAGTAAAAAATCTGGTGAAGAGCTTATAGACAACCGACCGCGTGAGATTTCCCAAAGAGGGAGGCTCCCGGAAAACGGGGTTTTCCGGGAGCCGGAGGATTAGTTGAGGATGAAGGGGAGGTTGATCGTGTACTGTTCAGCCGAGGGGATAAAGAGTGTCAGAACCCGGGTCATTTCTACTGACTTGCTGTCAGTAATGATTGATATAGTGATCTGGTATTCCCCTGACGGTGGATTGACGAAGGGGGTACTGACCCACTGATAGACGAAATCCTTTGTCCCAAAACTCTGAGCATGAACGAAGGAGTAATTGTCATCAGGGGTTTCCATCTCGACCAGGTAGAGAGAACTTTTGGCCGGAGGAAGTCCCCATTGGGATTGAAGCAAAACATCCAATTGGTTTCCGATGCCTGCTTGGGCCGGGTTGTCGTGCAGCTGAATGTTTCTGATCTCCAGCTTGCCTGGAAAGGTGCCAACCTCAATTGACTGGAGGAAGCCCCAGTCGAAATTTGGACCATCGACATATGAGCCTTCGTAGGCCTCAAAGAGGACAGTGTCGCCTTCGGCGATCTCTTCACAAAGATGAGATTTGGTCGAGCAAAGACGGCCGTAAGCGACGAAGGAACTACCGGCTTCTGAGGCACCAGAGAATAGGACCGGTTCCCGATAAAAGGAGCTGTCGTAATTGGTGGCCAGTAGCCAAAAGCTAAGGTCTGAAGGCTTTTCGACACTGATCGTGATGGTCACCGGGTTAAGGGTGACACGCGAATCCATCGCAAAGCCATATTGAGCAGATGCGTTTGGACTTATGAGAAAAGTTATCAGTGCCGAGACGAGTATGAAAACGAGAGTGAGAACGGTGGTTCGCGTGGTCATTCGGATGCGAGACATGATTTTCCCTTTCTTTTTACTAATCCTGAAAAAAGCAACCCAAGAGAACGGCAATGTTGCTATTCCCATCCTTTCGGGTTGCTTTATGCGGTCGGTTGTCAAAGTACGCAGTTTCAAGAAATCAACTCAGCGTTATTGCCGATAGATTGCTTGTAAACTGCGTATATTATATAACAAATATGTATAATAGTCAAATACTATAGGTTATTTCTTACGGAGCAGTGAATACAAAAGTGGCAGTGGTAAAAGAACAAATCCGAGGAACTCTAAAAGCTGAGGCCAGAAGAAAATGTAGATGTCGGTTTGACCGGGTAACTCTTTGGATATTTTCCAGCCATTAGCCCAGTTGTTAATCAGGACGTGGTCATTGAGAAAAACGGGTATGCCGTTGTTTAGATAAAAGGCATGCCAAGCTTTGTTATAGGATTGATTGAGTCCCAAATAGGTGTTAGTGGGGATTGTTTCTGATGATCTGAGTTTGACTAGAGATAAATTAGGTAATTGGTAAATAATATCTGGTGCCAGAGATGTAATGGGAAGATTAGTATCAGAGGTAGAGGGTGACGAGATGTGTGCCATAAAAGAATAGGCAATAGGAATAAGGACAATTGATTCGACTTCAGTTTTGGAGGTAATACCAGCAAAAGAAAGAGCATTAAGATGGATTTCATAACCAACATCGGGATCGGTGGGA
The DNA here is from genome assembly GCA_964516555.1 of uncultured Gammaproteobacteria bacterium. Lineage (GTDB taxonomy): Bacteria > Patescibacteriota > Microgenomatia > UBA12405 > UBA12405 > CAZFAI01. Next base: position 5,522 of record CAZFAI010000023.1, on the reverse strand, counting down.
GGAATTAGAAAGTGATCCCAGTCAGATTTTTTGTGTTTATCCAACTGGTCGTTTATTGAACAGACTTGGGTGTAGGTATTTTTTAGACAGAGGCGGAGAGGCAAGCCCTGACGATATCTGGACTTAATACCAATGATGTAGCCGAAGCGGTGAGAAAGTTCGGGGAAGGGGATGAGTGAACCTTGAGTATCTTTTTTGGTTTGATATATAAGTGAATTATTGGTAAGTATAAGTCCGGGAGAATCCGGATTGTGTTGAAAAATTTCGGTTGGTGAAAGTTCAATTCCGGTGGCTTTGACGGAAAAGGGCGGGAAGAAGGGATTATTTTGGGGGACGTTTTCGAAATTAAAATCTAAGAAAGTATTGGCAGAATAATTGTCATACTGGTTGAATATATTGGCAAAGCCGAGGAGGGTTTCTTGGTTTAATCCGGTCAAGTAGGAATCAAGGCGGAAGTGGTTGAAGTTGACAAAGAGAACGTTTTTGATGGTTTTGATAGTATGAACAAGGTTGAGGCTGCCAATAGTTTGACTAGGCAGCGGGAATTCAAAGCGGACCTGGGCGGTTTGGGTGGACGGATCAAAGGATTGAAGATAAATGGCTGCCGGGATGTTGCCGATTTCGGAGGGGTGAGGAAGATTAAGCTTTGGCGGTGGTGAAGTAAATTCAAGTAACCATTGGTGATTTGACTTCGAGATTTTTAGTTTATCTGGATCAATCCGGTCAGTGGCAGTAAGAATATTTCTAAAGGGGTAGGTGGAAGTGGCATCGTCGGTTGGCAGCAGGCTGACATAGTCTCCAAAATTGTAGTGGGGGTCATAATATGACCATTGAAAAGGTGGTTCGACATGTTTATCAATAGTTTTGATTTCTACCAGGGCATTGTCCTGAGTTGTTTGGTAGAGGATTAAGCCTTCATGGTTGAATACCGGGCTAATATATTTTTCATTTTCCAGACGTTCCAGGAGCCAAGCAATTTCATTTTTGAAGGTTATCTGGTCTTCATTTTTTTTGGTAGTGGAAATAATGTTTTGATCCCAAAAGAGATAGCGGACTTTGTGTTTGGATGCGGCGTTTTTGAACAGAAGGGGATTGTTGCTGTAAATTGCGTGGGAAAATTCACGGTAAGCTTGTTCGTTTTTGGGCTCCCAGCGATCCGAGTCACGATCAAAAATAGACTGAGGCATGCCAAACCAAATGTGTCCGGAACCCTGATATCCCCAGTTGTAATATGTCCAACCGGAAATCTCATGAAGAGGCAAGGCTAGGGTTTTGCCGGGTTCTAGTTTTGACATGGTATCCCAAAATTGAAAGTAGGTAGTTGGGTATTTAATTTTAATTTGCGGGGAGATAAGTTGACCTTGAAAATAGGGATAAGAAAAGATAAAAAGTAGAAAGGTAACTAGCCCGGAGAGACTGTAAATTAGTTTGAAGGTTTTTAGTTTGTCGAAAAGGTAAACAAGAAAGTTACTGAAGAAAATCACAAGACCGATTAGGGCCAGGATTGAAATTTTGGTAAAAATAAAGCGAAAGGCTTCCTGGAGAAATGGAATTTTTAGGAACAGGTCGAAGATAATATTAAAAGGAAAAGTGCGGTTGGCCAGTAGGGCAAAAGGGATGATAAAAAAGGGAGACAGAGTCAGAAGCAGTTTATTTTTTTGTTTGAAAGCCAGAATTAAACCAAAAAAGGAAGCAGCAAAAACAGCATAGCCGATAAGTTGGATGTCGGTATTGGCCAGGTGATGTTCCCATTGAGGCATGAGTTTGGGACTGGAGCGACTGTTAAAATCATAAATGTTCCAGTTAAAATAGAAACCTTTAATAAGGGCGGCATCTTTGAGAGTGCCGGTTTCCCGATTCTTGAGTAGAAATTCCTGGGAATACAGACGGTTGCTTTTGTTGTCTTTTGGAAATTGACTACCATTCTTGATGAAGTAAAGATTAGGAAGGAGCCAAAAGGAATTGATCAGAAGGGTAAAAGCAATTAGCAGAAGAGCGGATTTGGATGCCTTTTTTTGGAATCGGGAATAAATTATTAAGAATAAAAGGTAGACACCAAAAAAGGGATACCAAAGATGAGCGGCGTAGGCTTGGGGTGCGGCAAAGAGAGTGAAAACAAAAAAGAGAATGAGGTGGAACTTTTTGTTATGACGGAGAAAATTGAGGGTTGCCCAAAGAATCCAGGGGAGAAGGGCCCACTGGGTGGGAAACATTTCAAAAACAACATAAAACTGTTGAAGGGTGGAAAGATTAAAAAGATACAAAAGGGAAGAAATAAAGGCAATTAAATTAGGGTGACGGGTTTTCTTGGAAACTATAGTGCTGATTAGAAAATATAGTCCGATTGGTCCCAAGAGCAGACAGAGAAAAATATAAGAGTAGCGGAGAAAAGAAAGGGGGAGGAAGAAGTGAAACAACCAGAGGATAAATACCCTGGGCAAATCGGCCATATGAGAGTGGCCGGCCAAGGCACCGAGTCCCTGGTCGCTTCGCCAGACACCGAATATCAGACGCTTAAAATTGAGGGGAAAGTTGAACTCGGGATGGAGAGTGTCCCAGCCGGAGAGAAAGGTATCAGGCTGGTAATTAATAACGGCAATTACAACAGTCAATAAAAGTAAGAGGCATGGATACAAGAGTTGTTTAAGGTTAATTTTCATAAAGAAATGAATGCTTTCTGTATAATCAGTATATAGTGGATAAATTTATCCGTAAACATTCATTATTGCTCTGTTTGTTGGCTTTTCATTTTGCAGCTAATTTGGCTTGGCTTTTGATTGATAATACGCCACCTGCTTGGGATCAGGCGGCCCATTTGAGGATTGCCGTGTTGTTTCGGAGATGGATGACGGGAGATGGTGAGAATGGCTTGATTCAAATTGTCAGGTCGGCTTATGGTTATCCGCCGTTGATACAATTTATTGGTGGCATGTGGGGAGTTGTAGCAGGGGCTAGTGTGGATGGGATTACCTTACTAAACACATTATTCTTTTTGGTTTCAATTGTTGGAGTATATTTGTTGGGTTATGAGTTAATGAAAAATTGGAAATGGGCTGGGTTGGGGGCGGTTTTGTTTTCTTTGTTTCCGGTGGTTTATGACATATCAAGGGGGTTTTTGCTGGATTTGCCACTTTTTATGTTTACGACTTATGGTGTTTATTTTTATTTAAAATCTGATGACTTGAGGATAAAAAAATATCGGGGATGGTTTTTGCTGATGTTTATTTTGGCGTCTTTGACCAAGTTAAACGGGATGATTTATTTTGTACCGATATTTGTTTTTTTGATAGTAAAAAAAATAAGGGATAGAAAACCAGATGAGTTGTTAGTATTGATGCCGATGGCAGGAATTTATTTGGTTTCTGTCGGGTGGTGGTGGGCAGTTAATTACCACAATATTAGATTGTATTTGTCCGGTTTGGCGGGGCAGGGAGAAAAACTAACGGATCCGATGAATTTAATGGAATGGCAGACATGGATACATTATTTTAAGTTGATGTTTCTTCATCAATTGTCACCATTGGCGGCAATGACAATAATAGTATTGTTGTTTGGATTTAAGGATGAGCTTAGAAAAGAAAGAAGGGTGTTTTTGTGGGGATTTGTGTTGGTTAATTACTTAATATTTACAATTATTAAAAACAAAGATTTCCGGTTTACCATGCCGATATTGCCGGTCTTGGCGGTGTTGACAACAATGAGTTTAAGGAAGCTGTCGGATGTTAATTTAAAATGGGCAAAGGTTGTGGGGGTGGGATTGCTGTCGTATTTTCTACTAATATTTTGGTTAAATAGCTACAGATGGCCGATTAAGCGGGAGGTGAAATGGGGTGGAGAGACGTTCCTTTTGGGTTGGGTGGATTGGGTGAATATTTCTGATTATCCGGTTTCGGGAGTAAAAAGACAGACATGGCCGAACAAAAGAATGATTGGAGATATTTATGCCCAAGTGATGATGGCAGGCAGGAGTCAGAATGTACTGATGTTGATTAACATTGAAGAGTTGAATGACAACAATATGTTGCTTTACCGTGATGTTGTTGGGGTGGGCAGGATGATGGAAATGCATTCAGTGGGAGCCAGGGATAGGTTCGAGAGTGATGAAGAGTTGGCAAATTATGTAGGAAAATTTGATTTGGTGGTGAGTGGTAATAGAGAGATGGAAATTGCGCCTTTTTATGCAACTAATTTGGAGGCATATAAGCAGGCCAGAGAGTTTGTGTTAAAAAACGAAGCCGGGTATGAGAGATTGGGAGAGTACAAGTTACCAAACGGTGGAACGGCTTACTTACTCAAGAGGCTCTAGGAAGATACCTTTTCTGACCAGACATTGCTCAAAGATATGCTTTTGGGGTTCGCGGGCGGTGACCTGACGACCTTCTTCGTCTGTATACTGTATTTGATAGAAGGAATTTTGGGCACAGGCATCAATAGCCTGGTTTCTGACATGAGTTTTGTAGGCAGCAACAAACTGCAAGCCGACTACAAGCAGAACCAGGGCAAGGACAACTGATTTTGTGATCAAAATTATATTTTTCATGATTGTGTTTCGCTGTCCGGAATTCCGGACATGCTCATCAGTCCGCCTGAGGCGGAGACACTACTTGCTTGCATTCTCCCCATTTCTTTTTTTTAACCTTATAAAGGTTAGAAAATTGAAAGAGGGGGAGAGGCAGGAGCCTCTTGGTTTGGAAACCTTGAGGCTCCTGCAATCCCTGTCCGGGCGAGAGCGTCTACTTGACGTCGTCGTCAGAGTAGTACTCTACCTGGATGCCGCGACCGGTGGTCGTGACGAAGCGAACGGTTTCACAACCATTCGGATCTCCACAGCCTTGACGCAGCTCATTCATGACTTCTGCCATGGCTGCCTCTTGGGAGGTGATGATCTTGCGACCAGCACCCCAGGGAGCATGGACGGACACCGTCTGGGAACCGTTGTTCCAAAAAACAGTGCCTTCACCAGTTCCGCCGTTGTCGTAGGCATCAACCAGCTTTTGGGTTTCGGGGTTCGTGAAGATCACGTCTCCCAAGACCATTTGGCCTGGCTCGATATCAACGGTATCGCCTTTGGTGATGCCGTCGATGGCGGGAGCCGGATCGGCGAATGTCTGAGCGGCGGGCTGCTCGATGGGCGGGGCGATCGGATCCACGGGAGGAACAGGGGTTCGCTCCGGTGCGAGTACCGTATTCTGGTTGTCCCGAGGGATGTCCCAGAGGGCTCGACCGATCAACCAGCCAGGCCAGATGAAGAGGGCGATCAGAAGCAAGACTACCAACATAACGCCGAGGATACGCATCGTCTTTCTCCTTTTGGAGTGATACACGAACTTGTATAGTGCGAACTATTCGGTTGTCGGACTGACTGGCTAGTGGGTTTTGAACCACTGCCAGAGGTTGTCGAAGAACACTTCGGTCTTGGTACGGGTGACCTTGACTTCGGGTTCGACGACGACGGTCTTGGTCTCGGTGACGACCGGCCTGAATTCTCTGATGGCAGCGAGGATTTCTCCCTGCTGCTTTTC
>CAZFAI010000022.1:0-14477 GCA_964516555.1 uncultured Gammaproteobacteria bacterium | reverse complement strand
AATTTTTTAGTAATCCAATTTAAACAGCCCTTGAAAGAGGGCTGTTTTTGGTTGGTAAATAATATTTAGCAAGCGCTTGTGTTATGATTTATTAATGAGTTGCTGTGAATCACAAGCAAGAAGTATGGCAGCAAGGGCAAACATTGATTTGACTCCGGATCAAATTCAAGGTTATGTGTCGATGAGACAGATTATGCCAGGGAACAACGGTCACGAAGATAATGGTTTCAGACCGTGGACATGTTGTGACCAGGTTCTTTTAGACAAGGTACTAGAAACTGAACAACGAAAGAATTTCCGAGCTGCATACGAAAACATTTTTACATAAAATACCCGCCTAAAGTGGCGGGTATTTTATTGTTGAGCAACAGACCTAGCGCTGATGGCGCCCAAAGCCTCTTTTGAGCCCATTACCGAAACCTCCAAAGAAATAACTGGTGTCTATACCATTTTCTTTGGCCCAATTTTCAAGCTGTGTCCTCTTTTCCTGCATAAGGGACTGCCTTTGGTCGCGACTTAGTTCTTGCCAGTTGTCGGGTTTGGTATATTGTTCCCGAATTTCATTATGCTTGGCAATTATGGCCTGTTTTTGAGCTTCCGTAATTTTGCCATTTGAAACATCTTGACTCAAGCGATCCTCAAACTGAGAGACCATTTGAGTTTGACGCTCGGCTCTTTCTTCCTCAAAAACAGTTCTTATCTCGTCTTGATTGAGATTAAACTTCTGAGATAGCCTTTGAACTATGGATGTGAATCCGGTAGTATCTGTAGCTGATGCTTGGTTGACTCCATAAACTGAGAACCCGGCTAGACTAATAATAAGGGCCGGTATTAAGATTTTTTTATTCATATTTATCACCTCCTTTTCATCTTTAACTATAAAGAGTTAAACTGAAAAAATGCTTAAAGTTATTCCCTGCTTGGAACAATAATACGACCTGGGTTAAGTTGAATGTTTTGGGCAGTAACAGAGCCATCATCATTTGCTGATCCAAATACTGCAATATTAACGCCAATATTTAGGTCGTTTTTTGAACCAGTATCACTTTTATTAATTGAGGCTGAGTCAGGAATCAAGACAATCTTCGTGCTACCATCGGCAAGTTTAACCGTGACGCTGTCGTCATCAATATTCATTATTTCACCCATTGTCTGGCCAACACCGGGAGTACGAATACGATTACCTGCTTGTCCTGTTTCCCCACGAGTGCTTCCTAACTCCCGAAAAGTAGAGAGCGAGGGCGTTTTAGACTGCTGATATTTCATACCACCATAAAAAGAGGCGCTAACTGCAACTATTAAACTTAGTAAAAATATTGGAACATTGTTTTTCATTTTTACATTAAAATAAATTAATAAATTATTCATAGCGGAGGGCTTCTATGGGCTGTAATTTGGCGGCACGAGAAGCAGGATACCAACCAAATATTATTCCGATAACTCCGGATACGCAAATTGAAAGAAGAATAGCGCTGGGTGAAATTACATCCGGAAGGGACATAATTTTTGATAAAAGAAGGGATATGCCCACACCAAATGCAATACCTATTACGCCACCAGTAATTGTAAGGATGATAGCTTCGACTAAGAATTGAGAAGTAATAACATTCTTTTTGGCTCCCAAGGCCTTGCGCAAGCCGATTTCACGGGTTCTTTCGGTAACGGTGACCAGCATAATGTTCATAATGCCAATACCGCCAACTAAAAGAGAAATGGCGGCAATACCGGATAGAAGAGTGGTAAAGGTGCCGGTTATCTGTGAGGCAGTATCCATGACGTCGTTTTGGGATATAATCATAAAATCTGCTTCGGCGGGACTACTAATATTGTGCCTATCCAGAAGAAGGTAACCGATCTGGTCTTGAGTCTGACTCATTACATCTTGAGAAGTAACTTCGACAGAAATTGAGGTAATGTGACTGGCGCCGGATAGTTGTTTTTGTACAGTCGGAAGCGGGGCAAAGATGATATTGTCTTGATTGTTGAGACCCATTCCACCTTTACTTTCAGTGAGGCCGATAACTCTGAAAATCTGACGGTTTATTTTTATGGTCTGGCCGATAGGATCGATATCTTGTCCAAAAAGATCGGCGGCAACCTGAGGGCCCAGAACGGCGACTTTGGTCATGGAATTTATGTCAGAATCGCTAATAAAGACACCGTTTGCGATATCTACTTTACGTACAAGAGCGTATTGAGGATAGACACCCAGGACTTGTACATTGGTATTGTTGGCGCCGGCTATTGCTTGGAATCTGGCTGAAAATTCCGGAGATACTTGAGTAACTGTAGTAATTTGAGGATCGTCTTCAATGGCTTTAGCATCGGAAAGTGTTAACGTAGTAGCACTACCGGCGGTTCGAACATTACCACTCCGCTGGAACGAAGGAGTAATGGTTAGTAAGTTTGCCCCTAATGATTGAATTTGATTTTCAATGGCTTTCTGGCCACCCGCACCAAGGGAAATTAGAGCAATTACCGATCCAATACCAATAATTATCCCTAACATAGCCAAGCCGGTGCGCATTTTATTTAAACCAAGAGTGCCAATACTTTCCTGGATTATTTCCCAAAGCTTCATTTTTGCCTCCTGTCGGATTCAATTAAGCCATCCCTAATAGTAATAACTCTTTTTGAGAAAGCGGCAATATCCAGTTCGTGAGTGATCATCACGATGGTATGGCCGGATTGGTGAAGTTTTTGAAATATTTCCATAATTTCATTAGCTTGGGTAGTAGCGATGTTGCCTGTAGGCTCGTCTGCAAGTAATATTTTTGGGTCCATAGATAACGCTCTGGCAATAGCTACACGCTGTTGCTGGCCACCTGAAAGTTGATTGCTAAGATGTTCTGTCCTGTCGCTTAAACCAACAAGCTCCAAAAGCTCTAAGGCTTTTTGGAGGCGAGTCGCTTTCGGTATACCGGCGTAGGCCATTGGCAACATGACATTTTTTAGGGCTGATGTGCGGGGTAACAAATTATATGCCTGAAAAATAAAACCAATTTTACTGTTTCGGATGTCAGCGAGTTGGTCCTCGTTGAGCTTGGATACCTCCTGACTATCAAGAATGTAACTGCCGGAAGTGGGAACATCCAGTGCTCCCAGAATGTGCATAAGGGTTGATTTGCCTGAACCTGACGGACCCATAATTGAGGTAAATTCGCCGTTTTTTATTTCAAAAGAAACACCATTTAAGGCGACAGTCTCAACATCGTCATTTTTATAAATTTTGGTAATATTTTTGATTTTGATCATGATATTAACGGACCATCATTGTTCCCCGTCCGCTACCAAAATTACTGAAAACTGAGGGTGAATTTGTTGTTGTGCGATTATTGTCAGTGACAACGGCGGTAATTACCTGGCTACCTTCTTCCAGTCCAGAGAGAATTTCAGATTCAGAATCAGATTTTATTCCGACAGTAACGGGTATAAATTCGACATTGTCATCTTTTAATATCCTAACGACATTTTGACCGTTTTGAGTCTGAATGGCAGAATTTGGAATTATTAAAATGTCATTTTTGAAATCAGTAATAATACTGACAGTGGCCGACATATTGGCCATAACATCTTCAGACTGAACGTCAAGCTGGATGACGGCAGGATAACTAACAACACCCGAGCTAACACTACCGGTAGTATCCAGAGCGATGACTTTGCCTGTATATGTTTTGTCAGAAAGAGAATCAAAAATAACGGTAGCCTTGTTGCCTACTTTAATTTTGGGAATGTCGATTTCGGTTAAGTTGACAGAAATTGTAGGGGCGGCAGTAGTTTTGATTTGTGCAATTTTGTTGTCACTGGTAGTAGTGGCGGTTGAAGCTGAAGCAGGGCTTAGAACCATTCCAGGGGTGACTGTAATTCCGGAAACGGTGCCGGAAATCGGAGCATAGACGGTAGCTCCTGCCTGCTGAAGACTTAATCTGGCAGATTCGAGAGCAACCTGAGCTTGTTTAATTTGATTTTGATGGTTATCATAGGCAGCTTGAGCCGATAAGTAGGCGTTGTGTTTTTGAATATATGTAGGATCGTCAGGTGACTTGCCTGCCCATTGGTTGTCAAATACATTTTTGGTGTCCACCAGATCACTTTCCAGAGAGTACTGACGGTCCTGAGTAGTTTTCAGATTATTTTGAGCGGACAGATAGCTGGAATAAGCAGATTGGAGTTTTTGACGGCTAGCAAGATCCAAATCAAGTTCGAGGATGGGAGTACCAACAGAAACCCTTTGACCTTCTTTGACAAAAATCCGCTTGACAACACCGGAGGCCGAGGTGGTTACAGACCGACTATTGGTAGCGGCAACAGAACCGGCTGAGGATACAGAAACAACAAGAGTACCCTTTTTAACCTGATCAAACTGATAAGTATGCTGTTTATTTTGACTGTTGACCCGACTTCTATAAACCCAAAAAACAAGTCCGAAAATTAAGATAGGCAGTAATATTTTGATGAATAGTGGTAATTTTTTAAACTTAGTAGCGATAAACATGGGTGAGTTTAATAATTAATTCTGAAAGATGACTGAAAAGACACTGCCTCGATTAACCTGGCTTTCGACTTCGATTTTTGCATGATGAAGATCAGCTATCTTTTTGGCTATGGACAAACCTAACCCGTATCCACCCTGGCCATTTTTGGTCCGGGCAGTGTCGGAGCGATAAAATCGGTCGAATATGCGGGGTAAATCCTTTTTGCTGACACCAATTCCCTGGTCTTTGATTTTAACAATCAAATTTTTATCTTTGCTAGCCCCAACTTCAATTGTTGATTTGTCGGGACTATATTTAATTGCGTTATCCAGAAGAATTACAAACAGGCTGATTAATTTATCGGCATCACCAAAAACCGGACTGTTTATAACGTTATTTTTTATTTTGATTCTCTTTTTATCAGCCATGGCTTTGACTTCTGAGATTGATTGGGAAATTATGGTTTTTATATCCAGGTTTTGGTGTTTGGCGGTAGAGTCGGGATGTTGGTAGCTGGTGAGTTCCAGTAGCCCGTCAGAAAGATTCTGAAGCTTGTCAACTTCGTTAATACTTTCCCCAATTAAAGACTTGGCTTCCTTTAGAGTCGGATTTTTGTCACGGAGATACACCTCAAAGGCACTTTTTAGGGAGGTGAGGGGGGTGCGGATTTCATGAGAAGCGTCAGAGATGAAGCGGTTTTGATCGTTAAGCATTAACTGGATAGGTTTGAGAGTGCGACCGGCAAGAAAATATGCAAACGAGCCGGATAGGATGATTATTCCTCCATTGATCCCGATTATGTTAACCAAAAACCTTTTTCGAATTTCATCGACCAGACTGGTTAGTTCCGGATCCTCAATCGGGATTTGGTTTATCATAATCCTGGGACCACGATAGAGACGGGGGGAATAAACAAACCGGTGAACTTCGAGAGCGACTACCCTGTAGATTATTAGGCTGAAGGTAAAACTTATTATGCTAATAATCAGCAGGTACCAGAGAGTGAGTTTGAGGCGAGCACGGGTAAACATTATTTCTCCCTCCCGAGTCGGTAACCAAAGCCGCGGATAGTTTGGATAAGCGATGGTTGACTGGGAAAAGGTTGATCAATTTTGCGCCGGAGATTTTTGATATAAACTTCGATAGTGTTGGGAAGAATATTACTGTCGTAGTCCCAGACGTGATCGATTAGTTTTTGCTTGGTAACAATCTTGTCAGCATGTCGCATCATAAATTCCAAAAGGGAGAACTCCTTGGCTGACAAGCGGATAGCTTGATCTTTGCGTTTGACCTGATAGCTTTGAAGGTCGAGAACCAAGTCTTCTACGGTAAGGATAGATACTATAGGATTGGCGGGGCGGCGAAGTAGGGCGCGAATCCGGGCTAGTAATTCCTCGAAAGCAAAAGGTTTGGTTAAATAGTCGTCGGCGCCACAATTTAACCCGCTTACTTTATCTTCTAGTTGGCTTTTGGCAGTAAGTATAAGGACCGGAGTGTGAATATTGTGATCTCGGAGGTGACGACAAACAGTCAGCCCGTCCATGCTGGGCAGCATCAGATCAAGAATTATTAAATCGTAGTCCTGCGAAGAGGCCATATCCAGACCCTCAATACCATCGTAGGCAACATCAACAACATACTTTTCCTGCTCTAAACCTTTTTTGATGGAGTTGGCTATGCGATGTTCGTCTTCAACGATAAGAATTTTCACTAGGAACATATTATAACGCAATAGCTGAAATTTAGCTGAATAAAGTAATTGTTGTACACGGGTTAAGTGCTAGAATAAAAAACGATGATATTGGCAAAAAATATCTATTATTCTTATGGTTGGCAACCGATTTTTGATGGTGCTGATTTTTTTGTTAACAAAAATCAAAAAGTCGGACTTGTCGGGATTAACGGATCTGGGAAGTCAACATTATTTAGATTATTGTCTAATGAAATTTATCCAGATCAGGGAACGATTAAAGCCTTAGGGAAAGTATTGCTAGTACCCCAAGAAGTTAAGTACGACGAAGTATTAGAGGCGGCGATTTCGATAAGAGATTATCTTGATCCCCAGGAGAGCAAAGAGGATTATGAAATTTTGAGGATTATGTCCAAGCTGGAACTGGGTCAGTTTTCACTAAATGACAAACCAACAAATCTGTCAGGTGGACAAAAAACCAAACTAGCCATTACCAGAGCGTTGGTGCAACAGCCTGATATTCTATTGATGGATGAACCAACTAACTTTTTGGACGAGGAAGGAAAGGATTGGGTGATGCAATTTTTGGGGCGCTATCCAAAGACTCTAGTGATAATTTCCCATGATTTAAACTTGCTAGATAAAAACATTGATAAGATTTTGGAGCTTGAACCGATAAGTCATAAAATTATTGAATATAAGGGCAGTTATAGTGAATACGTCCGTCAGAAAAAGGAACGGGAAGCCTCGTTGTCAAAGAATATCCGAGTGCAAAAAAAGCAAATTATCGAAATGAAAAAGGGCTATGCAAAGGCAGCAAGGGCAACTTCGGAAAAAGGAGTAAGACAAAAGATTCAACTAAGAAAAAGGTTGGAAAAAATGAAAGAGGTTCTACCCTCAATGCCACCTGAGGCTAAAAAAATCAGGATCCAACTACCGACTCCTTCATGGGTGGGAGAACTGCCTTTGTGGGCGGAACATATAGCTAAGTCTTATGGCGAAAAAAAAATTCTTGAAGATGTTTCGGTTGATGTTCACCGGGGAGAAAGAATTGCACTTTTGGGAAAAAATGGAGCTGGAAAAAGCACGTTAATAAAAATTTTAACTGGCTTGTTGCCAGCAGATAACGGAGAAGTTTTGTATGATGAAAGGATAAAAATCGGCTATTATTCACAGGAATTTGAGCTGTTTGACTTTGATTTAAGTTTACTAGACACGATTAGAGAATCATGTAATTTATCTGAGACACAAATTCGTTCAATTTTGGGAAGGTTCCTGTTTTCCGGAGATAAAATATTCCAAAAAGTGGGGACTCTGTCGGGAGGAGAAAAAACCAGATTGTCGATTGCCAGATTATTAGTTCAAGACTTTAATCTACTAATCTTGGATGAACCAACAACTTATTTGGACGTGCTCTCACAACGACTAATCTTGGAAGCATTAAAACAATATAAGGGGGCGATGCTTTTGGTGTCGCATACTCCTGAATTTGTGGCGGAATTAAAACCAGATAGAAAATTGCACCTACCTGAGAACAAGTGGGAAATCTGCACTTACTGAGTAACTTATTATAGGATTTGTTATATAAACTGATTGATTTCATTTTTGTTGATCCTGTGGCATAATAGTTAACGAAATATGAAAGAACATCTTTACTGCCTGGCTCTGGGACATAACCACTCCTTGTGTAAAGCGGAAATCATTAATGTCCTTAATTTCCGTAATATTGATTTTGAAGTAATTGAGGCGTCTCAGGAAGTGTTGATTATAAGAACTGATCAAGTTTTAACAGATCTGGTGACTATCGATGATTTTGGCAGTACTTCAAAGTTAATTGAAATTTTTCGGACTATTCCTCTTATTGAATTAACGAAAAACATGCTTGAGGGGCAAGCGGATAGTGAATTTTTTGAGTACTTTATGGGAGAGGAACCGGACAAAATTAAGGTTTTTGGTGTGAGTGTTTATGGAGGAGGGGCAAGATTTAAAGATCTTAACCAGTCATGGTTTGTCGCTCCAAGAGCCAGCCAAAAAATCAGGGAAGATATCGTGGGATATGGTCATAAGCTGGGTTTCGTTCCATTAAAAGAAAGGATTCTACCATCTGCCAGTGTGGATAACAACAAGCTTTTAACCAGAGGTTTTGAAATGGTACTGGTAGTGGCCAGAGATAAGGTTTATATCGGGAAAACTGTCGCAGTTCAGGATTATAAGAGCTACAGTTTTCGGGATTATAAAAGGCCGGCCAGAGACTCTAAGTCAGGGATGATCCCACCCAAACTTGCCAAAATGATGATAAATCTGGCGAACAAAGAAAGAGATCAAGTAATCCTTGATCCGTTCTGCGGCGGTGGAACTATACTGCAAGAAGCGATATTGCTTGGGTATAAAAAGGTTATAGGTTCTGATTTGTCTAAAGAGGCCGTTGAGGGATCAAGGATAAATATTGCCTGGTTGTTTGATAACTACACTAATTTAAAAAAATCAGATTATGAGGTTAGGATTTTTGAAACTGATGTAAAGAACTTGTCTGTTACATTAAACAAGGGCAATATTGATGCCATTGTAACCGAACCATATTTGGGATCGCCAAAGGCTAGAAGCTTTTCGCAAAATCAAATTAAAAACGAAATTAATAAGTTGGAAAACTTATATATACAGGCTTTTCTTGAATTTCAAAAAATACTTAACCGTTATGGCAGGATTGTAATTATCTTCCCGGTGTTCCGTTTTAAACAGGAGTTTTTGCACTTAGAAATTTTGGATCAGCTTAATAAAATGGGATTTGTGAGTAATAATTTTGTTCCGGAGAAGTTTTTGGGTGAGGATGTGGGCGAGTTATTGGATCTTCAAATTAGCAAAAGAAACTCGATTATCTACTACCGTCCTGACCAAACCGTCTCCAGGGAAATATTCATATTTTCAAAAAAGTAAAGAAATTAGTAGAAAAGTGAAACGATAGAGAAATATATTAATACAGCCATAGTATCCTGAATAATAGTTGTGAAAGGGCCGCTGCCAATCGCCGGATCAAGATTGAGTTTTTTGAGAATTATAGGGACAGTTAGAGCAATAATAACTGCCGTGTGAATAGCAAAAAAGGCTGAGGAGCCAATAATTAAGCCCAAACTTACTGATTGCCAACCGAGGTAGGTCAAAAAGGCAATTAATAACCAACATACGAGTGCAATCAAGGAAGAAGTTGCTAATTGTTTTAGGCAGTAACGGAATAATGGAATTTGAGAGTTTACTGCTAGATCCCTAATAATTAGGGTCTGGGATTGGACACCAACGGCGTTAGATACATAAACAACCAGGGGAATAAAAGTTGCCAGGATAACTTCCCTCTCGATCACACTTTCATATAATCCAATAACCTTTGCTGCCAGGATTCCGCCAATAATACCAATAATTATCCAGGGAGTTCTGCTGAAAAAGGCAGATAAGACTGAGGATCGGGTGGTGCCCTGAGCTGTCGTCTTAGAGGGTAGTATGCCGGACATTTGCAAAATATCTTCTTCATGCTCATGTTCAAGGATGTCCAGAATTTTGTCGTTGGGTACAACGCCTAAAAATTTTCCATTTTTATCGATAACAGGTATGGCCTTGATGTTGTGCTTTAAGGCCAAATGGGCTACCCGTTCCTGATCGGTATGAGGCCGGGCAGAAATCGGGTTTTTGACCATTATTTTCCTGACGGGAGTATCGTCCGGTTGAATAAAAACATTGTCCAAAGAAAGAACGCCAACGAGTTTGCTGTTTTTACTCACCACATAGACATAATTAATGGTGTCGATATCGCCTGAGTGACCATAAAGGATGTCCTTGATGTCAGCAATAGTCTGATCGCTTCGGACAATGGGCACCTTGGCCGTCATGTGGCTTTGGGCAATTTCTTTGGTTTTATTCATAGCGGAGTGCGTTTAGGGCGGTAATTTTTTTGGCACGACGGGCGGGGTATATTCCGGTGAGGATACCGACTAAAAATGACAAAACTATTATTGTGGCAACAAACGGGAGAGGGATGCTAATTATGGAGAGAAAACCGGCGCCCTTGACAACAGAGAAGGCTGACAAAATTAACTCCAAAATAAAACCGATCAAAAGACCGAAATTAATACCCAAGATACCACCAAGCGAACCCATAATCATCGATTCGGCCAAGAATAAATCCCTAACCTCGTAGGATTTCATGCCCATGGCTTTTAGCAATCCTACCTCACGGGTTCTTTCCAGGAGTGAAACGGTTAGCGTGTTGAACATGCCAAGAGAAGCTACTGATAAAGCTACCATACCAACCAAGGCCAAAAGCATACGAAGTGTGGCAAACAAGCTGTTAATTTGTGAAACTGTATCCGATACCGATGTTGTTGAATAGCCCATTGATTCTATATTTTCCCTTACTTCCGCCAGGTTTTGTTCTTTATTGACAACAACCTTGGCTTGAGAATAGTTGTGTATGCCAAGAGAACTTAGGTGGACGAAGGGAACATAAAATAACGGCGTCCTCTCGTCGGGGGTGACTCCAATGATTGAGTATTCGACAGGAATCGATTCGATCCTGTCCTGATCTTCGTTTAATAATTTACCTGTAGCGATAAAAGTGACACTAAATTTTTGACCGATAGCTTGATTTTCATCAAGACCAAGGACTTTTATAAAACCACGGTTGACTACAGCATCTAAATCAGTCATTTCGTCTGAAAGCTTAACTTTGGAAACTATTTGTCTGTTGGTGATGTCACTCTCGCCTTCCAATTCGACCCACTCCCCATCTTCAGTGACCGTTTCTTTTATTATTTCTAACACACCATCGCCGGTTACCGTAATATTGGATATTCGAACATAACCAGTAACTTTGGTTTGCTGTTCCTGATCATCCATAATCGGCTCATAACCTTGATTAGTTTTTTCCCAAACAGGTGTCCGGGTTTTTAACCACTTTCCCAACTTAGTGCCAGAATCTGTTTCTCCGACTGATCCGTTGCTGCCAGACCCTTCATAGGCACTGCCCCAAACCTCTTGCGCGGCGACTTTACCTATGTCACTGGAGATATAACCGAGAACGCTTGAGTCACTGTTGGCATATTGGCGAACTTCGACCCATTTATCTTTGTTTACAGTAAAATTGACATCCCTGATCTTGGTACCTGCCTCAGCTGCTTGCGAAGTGGTATCTTGGGATTCAGATGATTCGTCTTGTTTGGCTGAAACTACCGAGGTTTCAATATCATTATTGGAAAAGACTTCACCGACAACAGGTGATATGGCTGATTGCTCTAAATAATCGCGGGTAACTCCGTATACCGCCATATCGGTAGAAGAATTGTTAAAGTTTACCTTACCAACAACAGAAATCTGCGGTAAGGCTAACTCTACACTTGAAAAAGTTTTGATAACCTTGATAACGTCATGATTTATAGTTAAATTGCTCCCCGGCTGAACAGTTACGTCTGTTTGCTTCATTTCGTCCAGGCGGGCGACGCGATTTATAACTAACGACTGCAGACCATATCCAATAGATACCAGAAATACGATAGCGGCAATACCAATAGTCATGCCGCCTATAGTAATATAGGTCCGTGATTTTTTGGATTTCATATTTTGCAGAGCCAGATCTATTAGTTCAATCCTGGAGATACTATTGGCCTGATGTCTGTCTAAAAATTGGACAACTTTTTTTAGGGGTTTTTCCAGCATGATGAAAAAGGGAATTTTGGTACCCAACTTTCGCAGCAGAGAAACAGCTAAATATAGACCAATTAGAAGCATGTAGGACAGAATGTATATACTACTGCTGATAAATGATTGACTACTTTTTAGGATATTAGTTTTGTTGTTTGGTTTATTTTGCATCTATGGTTCGACTTTTAAAAATATTCTCCAGCTCAGTAGGGTTGGTTTTGGGTGAAAAGACGTTTACCGCTTGGCCATCGAATATGTGGATAGCTTTGTCGGCATATTTTAAATATTCAAGTTCGTGGGTTACCATTAATATTGTTTGTTTGGTATCTTGGGTAAATTGCTGGAGAAGTTGCATTAGCTCTCTACCGGCTTCATAGTCTAAATTTCCGGTAGGTTCGTCAGCAATGATTATTTCTGGATTGGTAATAAGAGCGCGGGCTAAGGATACACGCTGTTGTTGACCTGAAGATAATTCTCCGGGGTGATAGTTGGCCCAGTCAAGCATGTGTACAGTTTCCAAAACACGCTTGGCTTTTTCCAGTCGGGTTGGTTTGTCGATGCCGTGAAGAGCAAGCGGAAGCGCCGTATTTTCAATAACATTAATAGCTTTGACCCAATTGGCTTGCTGGTAAACCATGCCAATGTGTTTTTTCCGAAAATCGGAAAGTTCATCTTCCGAATGATTGTTATACAAATCAACTCCCAATATTTCAACGGTACCACTGGTTGGTTTTTCAAGACCGAGAATCGAATGCAATAGAGTAGATTTGCCTGTTCCTGAAGGGCCATAAATAACGGAAAACTCACCTGAATTAATATCAAAACTGACCTTTTTTAAGACTTCAACTTTTTGACCGGCGACATCAAATGACTTGTCAATATTCTGGACTCTTATGATGACATTTTTTGATTTATTTTGCATATTTAAAAATTACCTAAAAAGCCAAAAACTTCCTTTAGATTTGTTATTACCAAGTCGAAAGCATTATCGGTGGCCTTGGGTGTAATGGTAACAGTGTCAATTGATTTATTAATATTACCAGCGCTATCTTTTGATATTGATCTTAAGTGATAAACCTTGGCTGGAGTAAGACCGGTAATGATGACGACGTGGTTGTACGATAAACCCTGATCTTCCTGAGATAACTGACTATATTCAGTGCCGGAACCCTCACCATATTCAACTTGGCTAGTTGCCGGCTCGTCGGTATTCCAGCTGATTACCAGTTGGGAAGTAGCCGGCTGAGCAGCTGAATTTGATTGGGGGCTGTTACTACCTTCAACGCTCATGTCGGATATCTGAGGAGCACGAGTGTCAGAGGCGGTAGTCACTCTAATTGTATCCGAGACAGCTTCGTTACCAATTAAGTCTCTACCCCTAACTTGGACAACATACATCGTGTCAGGGAAAAGTCCGCGGACAAGCATCTTGTGGGCACCGGTGGTTAATTCGATATCGACGTTGTCCCTTGCCAATTGAGGAGTATTTTCAGGATAATAAGTGACGATTGAAGATATTTCAGTGTTGGATTCCCAGGTTACCAGAAGAGTAGATTGGGCTGTATTGGAAACTTGTTGGACCCTAATGTTTGATACTCTTGGCCGAGGTAATGTTTCAAAGTCTAGTATCGTACCATCATATTCGGATTCTTCTTCATCAAAAGTGTTTATTTTATAGTAGTATTTGGTTCCATCTTCCAGATTGTTAAGTTCGACAGAGTAAGATGTTTCTAGTTTGGACGTGCTGATTTCCTTGGCACCACCAAAAGAGGTTGTAGTGCCGTAAAATATTTTAGCTTTAGTGGCATTTACCGTGGTGAAATTAACAATCACACTACTTATGCCAATGTTGCTAATTCTTACATCTTTTACCTCGGGCGGAGGCTCGGTAGTAAAAGATTGTTCGTCACTTTCGCCGGTATTGCCGTCTTCATCGGTCCATTTCGCTTTATAAAAATACTTAGTGCCGGGAGATAGGTTGGTAAGTTGAATCTCGTGGCTAGTAATGTGGGTGGATCGATATGCCTCATCGTTAAAGTAATTGCCGCTGGCTAAACCATAAGCAATCTTGCTATCGCAGGTACGATTGGTTGTCCAGGTAATTTTAGATTTGGAGGTGGTAATAGAAGAGGCGGCGGGACCGGAAGTAAGGTCGGCTGGTACCGTATACGCTCCTTTGGGAATGGTAGATACCGCAGAAGAATATGAAGGGCTGGCAATTGACTGATCGGAGTTGTCAGTCGTACCGACACGCCAATAATAGCGCATTGATTCATCAACAGTATCAACAAATGAAAAACCAGTGGTGGTAGAAACTTCTTCCCATGTTTCACCATCTTCAGAACGCTGAACGTGATAAGTTAAATCACCGGTACCTTTGTAGGCTGGTTCAGCCCAAACTAAGGACGCCCGCCAGATTGATACGTCTTTGATAGAACTATCAGCAACTGTCAGGCTGGTTGGGGGGTCCGGTAGTTCTGAGTAGAGATGGAAAGTGGCAGATATGGTGTTGGTGGGAGAATAGTTATCATTGCTGTCAACGGCAACAACATATATAGTGTTGGCGCCTTTACGAAGGCCCGGGACAACAAATGTCTCCAGTGAGTTTGATTGAATGGCTTTGTAAG
>CAZFAI010000021.1:10681-14985 GCA_964516555.1 uncultured Gammaproteobacteria bacterium | reverse complement strand
CTTCCGATCTGGGATATAAAAGCATTTATAAAATTGAAAAAGGAGTTGATTTCCCGCAGGATCCAAAAGAGCAATTGTTGGGTGCGATTGATGCAGTTTTCGGTTCCTGGGATAATCCAAGGGCAATCACTTACCGTCAATTGAATAAAATTGATGAGAAAAAAATATTTGGGACTGCCGTTAATGTTCAGTCGATGGTCTTTGGCAATATGGGTGAAGATTCGGGAACTGGAGTAGCTTTTACTCGAAACCCATCAACCGGAGAAAACAAATCTTATGGTGAATATCTAATGAATGCCCAGGGTGAGGATGTGGTGGCTGGAATCAGAACGCCCAAGCATTTGGAGTCTTTGAAGGAAGATAACGAAGAAGCCTACCAACAACTGATAGCCTTGTTTGAAAGGCTGGAGAAGCACTATAAAGATATGCAGGATATGGAATTTACTATTGAAAACGGAACTTTGTATGTATTGCAGACCAGAAATGGTAAAAGGACAGCAGTGACTGAGGGAATGATTGATGAAAAGACGGCTTTGACAAGAGTCGAGGCTGAGTCTTTGGATCAGTTATTGCATCCAACTCTGCAGAGTAGTGCCAAAAAAGATTTTAAGGTAATTGCTACTGGTCTTCCTGCTAGTCCGGGTGCAGCGTATGGCGCTGCTGTATTTACGGCAGAGGATGCGGTAGAAAAAGCTGAGGCTGGTAAAAAAGTGATTTTGGTCCGAGCTGAGACTTCACCGGAGGATTTGGCTGGAATGCATGCCGCACAAGGAATATTGACTGCCCGAGGTGGGATGACTTCGCATGCTGCAGTAGTTGCCAGAGGTATGGGCAAGTGTTGTGTGTCTGGAGCCGAGTCGGTTGTAGTTTCAGAAAAAGATAAGAGTTTCCGTGTTGGAGACTTGGTAGTGAAAGAAGGTGAGATGATAACTCTAGACGGGTCTGTCGGGGAGGTATTTTTAGGACAAGTTCCGACTGAGACTCCAACCTTGAGCGGAGATTTTGGTACATTAATGAAATGGGCTGATAAATACCGGAAAATGGGAGTGAGGACAAATGCCGATACTCCCAAAGATGCCCGAACTGCCAGAGAGTTTGGAGCCGAAGGAATAGGACTTTGCCGAACCGAACACATGTTCTTTGAGGCAGACAGGATATTTGCTGTTAGACAAATGATCGTTTCCGAGACTTTAGAACAGAGAGAGGCGGCGTTGGCCAAAATTTATCCAATGCAGAAGAATGATTTTAAACAGTTGTTTGAAATCATGAAGGGGCTACCGGTAAAGATTAGATTACTAGACCCGCCTTTGCATGAGTTCTTACCAAAAGAAGAGGCCGATATCGAAGAGATTGCCAAAGAGATGGGGATTACGGTGGAGAAGCTTAAGGACAAAATTGAATATCTGGCCGAGTTTAATCCAATGATGGGACATCGGGGGGTTAGATTGGGAATAACTTATCCTGAGATATATCAGATGCAGGCAAGGGCAATTATTGACGCGGCCTGTGAGCTGAAGAAAGAAAGCGGAGAGGAGATTGTTCCGGAAATCATGATTCCCTTGATTGGCGATGTGGAGGAAATGAAGTGGATTAAATCCAAATTGCTACCGGTGATTGAGGAAACAATTAAAAAGAGTGGGGTGAGTTTGAAATATGAAGTGGGGACAATGATTGAGATTCCCAGGGCGGCGTTGACGGCTGACGAGATTGCTAAGGAGGCCGAGTTCTTCTCTTTTGGGACAAATGATTTGACTCAGATGACTTATGGATTCTCCCGGGATGATTCGGGAAAGTTTCTGAAAGAATATATGAAAGAGAAAATTATGGCCGAAGATCCTTTCCGTAGTGTTGACCAAGGTGGAGTAGGGAAGTTGATGGAGTTGTCGGTGAAATTGGGAAGAGAAGTCCGAAAGGGAATGCATATTGGTATTTGCGGGGAGCAGGGTGGAGATCCGGAGACGGTGAAGTTTTGTCATCGGATTGGTTTGACTTATGTATCCTGTTCGCCTTTTAGGGTACCGATTGCCAGATTGGCAGCTGCACAAGCAGCGGTGGAAGAATAAAATAGCTTGGAGTATTTTGAAACCCCCTTCTTTACGAAGGGGGTTTTAGTTTTTGGGTTTTGAGTGTGTCTTGCGAGTGAAGAAGATTGTAAGCAAGGCGAGGGGGAAGATGAGGGCGAGGATAGAAAAAGGAAAAATATAAAAGGTTGTGGTTACTGGTTGGGAGGAATCGGTGGCTGACAATGAGAGATTGGCGGTATAGGCACCGGGCCAGAAAGGTGGGTGGAGTGTGCAGGTTTGGGCCGGTGTGCAAAGAATAGATCGGGTGTGATTGCCTAATACGTTTTGGGGGGAGAGGTCGAGTTTGGCCATTTCGCGGTCATTTTTATAAACAGTTATTTTGCCTTCTGTTTTGAAAAAATTGGGGGTTTGATTTTCGATGAGCGCAGAGAAATTAATCGGTGACAAAAAACAATCTTTGATTTTTGGAAAAGAGACAAACTCCAGAATTCGGGCTGAGACGGAAAGACGGTTGGTGTCGGAAACAGAAAAAAGGAGGTGAGTGCCAACTTTGGCTTGTGTTGAGGTCCTGGCAGAGTCGGGGTTGATTTGGTTAGTTTGGGATTGGTTTATAAAGAAGGTGTAATAGTAATCTTTTTGAATAGCAGCAGGGTCGGGTTTAACTTTTAGGACCAATTGGCGTTTTTGGCCGGGTTGAAGAGCAAAGGTTTCGCCCATTTTCAGATCAGCGTTATTGAGAGAAAAACTTATTAACTCATTTGTGTTGGGGTGATGATAAGTTACCGAACCGTCTGACCCGACGGGTTGCCAGGGTTCTACTGAAGTAGTCAGATAAAGAGTGTTTCCGGAATTATTTGTAATATCGTAGGCCTGGATAACGGCAGTGCCCGGCTTGACGATGAATTCTGATTGGGCTGGATTTATGTTTAAGCTAAAGTCGGGCATAATTAATATTTTGGGACAGCTATAAATGTAACAGAATTAGCATAATTACCGGCGGACTGATTAGAAGAGATGTTAGTTTTATAGGTAATTTTGGCTGAATGCTCTTCGACAGGGAGATCTTCGGACATGATGGTTTGGGCACTTTCCGGGGGAGAGGCGGAGTAGTCAGCAAATTGACGGTAGTGAGATGGGTCGGGAAAGAATTGGGAGGTACCAACACCGGTGGGCGATCCTAAACCGTTAACTCCGTGGGCATTGAAACCAAAACCATAGGCGGTATTGCTGGTCCAGATACCCGAGGTGCTTTCGGAACAGTCGCTTGAATCGCAGGTAGTGTCGGGGATAGTGGTGCCGGAGTTAAGCGAGAGCGGGTGGCTTTGAAGGGCTAGGATTTGATAACCGTGACCGGAGGGGGTGGTGATAGTAATTGTGTTGGTGTCGGTCGAACCCACTCCCGGGACCAGGGTACCAAGATCTATCAACAGCTGATCGATTTCAAAACTAAAATCACTTCTGAAAGATTCATAAATATATTGGAAACCGGATTTAAGAACGTAACCGCTACTGTCAAACTGGCCGGGAGCATTTTGACCGACAGTGTCGGTGAGGTTGTAGTTAGGAGATGACTTACTGCCGGATGTAACATTAAAATTTCCCCACTCAATCCGATAAGACGGAGAATTGAATGATTGGGCCTTGATGTTTTTTTGTAGGGTAATAAAGGCAAGAAATAGGAAGACAATTTTAATAAATAGTAGTAAATACCGATTAACCTTCATCTGTTTCCTGATCAACTTGTTGGGTAAGTTTTTGTGAAGATTCAAGTAGGGATTGAGAAATGTTTTTGACTTTAGTTAGTTCGTTTTTTTGGGTGGGGGTGAGTTTTGGATCTGACTGGAGGAGGGAAAGAGAATCCATAATTTCAGTTAGGTGGTTTTTGAAATTAAGAGAGAAGAAGAGGAAAACGCTGGTTTCGTCTTTGGCTAAACTGACAGTCATTTTTTGATTATTTAAGTATTGTCGGCCGACGTACCAGGCAAGTGGAGAAATGAAGGTGAGGGAGAAAAGGGGGATTAGGGAAGAGACGGAATTGAGTGACTGAGAGAGAAGGAGAATTAAGAACAATGAATAAGCCAGAGTGACACTGGGGGGATGGTGGAAAGCAAGCACAAAAAGGAGAAAGTAGATTAAGAAGAAGAGGGGAGAATTGAGACTGTTGGTGCCAAAAACAATCAGGTTAATAAGGAGGGATACAAGATAAAGATTGAGTGTTTTTTGGCGGATGGATATGGTGACAAGGATGATGGAGATCAGGGCAATAATTTGAGGGATAAA
>CAZFAI010000021.1:0-10671 GCA_964516555.1 uncultured Gammaproteobacteria bacterium | reverse complement strand
GAGAGCAGGATAATTTTTGTCAGTTGAGGTATCACACTATTAGTATAGTCAATTTTTTGTTAACAAACGAGGGAGAGCTGGTGATAGACTGATGATGTGTGGAATAGATTACATAAGTTGGATTGGATTGATTTGGTATTGGGGGCCGGAATAATTTTGATAGTAATTGGTTTGGGAATGAGTATCCGGGATTCAAGTAAAAAATCAGGAGTGGAAATTATTAAAAGTAACGATGTAAAAGATACACAAGTTAATAGTATGGTAATGATTGATATGGCGGGAGAGGTAATGAAACCGGGGGTTTATCGGTTGCCATCAGGGTCGAGGACAAACGATGGGTTGGCCGCTTCAGGGGGATTAGCTGAGGGAGCAGATAGGGAATGGGTGGAGAAGAATATAAACAGGGTGGAGATGTTGATTGATGGCCAAAAGATTTATATACCAAAGAAGGGAGAAGTTTTGGGGGATAAGTTGACTATTAACAGCGGGAAAATCAGTTTAAACAAAGCGACGGCTGATGAACTTGATAAGTTGCCAGGAGTTGGTCCGGCTTTGGCAACCAGAATTATTGAATATAGAGATAAGGTCGGAAGAATTAAGGATATAAATGAACTGAAAGTGGTGTCAGGAATTGGGGACAAGATGTATGAAAATATCAAGGACAAAATCAGTTTATAGTAATTGGCTTTTAAATATTGGTTTGATTTTAAGCGTACTATTGATATATAAGTTTGTATTAAAGCAGGATTTGATACACGTCATTGATCAAAGCTTTCCAAGTAAAGAAGCGAGTTTATTGAGAGGAATGGTGCTGGGGTATCAGGATTTTGACAAACAACTGTATACATCTCTTCAAAACGTAGGGCTGGTGCACTTAATTGTTGCAAGCGGGGCTAATGTGGCATTAATAAGCAAAATGGTTATTGAAAAAGCAGCCGTGGTTTTGGGTAGAAAAAGAGCGATTATTTGGGGATTATTTTTGGTGTGGGGATATGCTTCGATGGCAGGATGGGAGGCGCCGATTGTGAGGGCTTCGATATTGATTACAATTTATTATTGGGCGCAAATACTGGGAAGAAAATACAACATACTAAGAGGTTTAGTTTTAGCGATTCTGATTATGTTGGCAGCAAACATTGAGTATATTGTGAAAACCGGATTTTGGTTGAGTATAGTAGCGTTTGGGGCGATAGCAATCAGAGGAAAAAGGAAGAAAACAGACAACCTGTTTGTTGAAGATCTGAGAACTACACTTTGGGTAAGTTTGTGGATTAGTCCGATATTAGCTTTGGTTTTTGGGGATTTTAGTTTGGTAGGACCTTTGGTTAATGCTTTTTGTTTGTTTCTGGTTGAGTATTTAACTGTGGTAGGGGCGTTGGGGGTATTGATTGGTTTGGTGTGGCCTTTTGGAGGTAGAGTATTGTTGATGTTATTGTATCCATT
This sequence comes from uncultured Gammaproteobacteria bacterium, assembly GCA_964516555.1. Lineage (GTDB taxonomy): Bacteria > Patescibacteriota > Microgenomatia > UBA12405 > UBA12405 > CAZFAI01. Next base: position 9,228 of record CAZFAI010000021.1, on the reverse strand, counting down.
TTTGAAGTATTTGGTTATGGTTTCGGAGGGAGTGGGTAGTATGCGGGGGATTGTGATTGAGATTAATTTTAATTGGTATTTGCTGATTGGTTGGTATTTGGTGTTGGGAAGTATTCTATTAAGAAGAAATAATGAAAATAAGGATATTGCTTTTATTTAGTTTGCTGTTTTTGGTATTAGCTTATTTAGTCGCTTGGCCGGATGGTAGGGCAAGGGTAGTATTTTGTGATGTGGGCCAGGGAGATGCGATACTGGCAAGCAGGGGGTTTAACCAAATACTGATTGACACCGGCAGGAGTGACAACAGGGTGTTGGAATGTCTTGGTAAATATATGGCTTTTTGGGACAAGAAGGTGGAGGTGGTGATAATCAGTCACGAGGATAGTGACCATATAGGAGGATTGCCGGGCGTACAGCAGAATTATAAGATAGAAGAGTTGATATATGGAGTAAGTGGGCAGGGGATTGTTGAACAAATAAGTTATGCAAAAGAAGTGAGACAAAATGATGTTATTAGAATAGGGGATTTCTACTTTGAAGTAGTACATCCCGTGATAAATATAACTGGAGATTTTGATGATAATGATAATTCAGTTGCTGGTGTTTTGAAATATAAGGATGTTGATTTTTTATTGACGGGGGATGTGTCGGAAGATATAGAGAGATTTTGGGTGTGGAGAGGAGTGTTGGATAGTGAGATTGATATTCTGAAGGCGGCTCATCATGGGTCAGGACGGTCGACAAGCGAAGAATTGCTTGACTTGATTACCCCGAGAGAAGTGGTGTTTAGTGTCGGAAAAAATAGCTATGGGCATCCGGATAAAAAGGTAATAGAAAGAGTATTAGAGGTGGGAGCAATAGTCAGGAGGACTGATGAAGAGGGGAGTGTGGTGTATGTTATTGAGTAAGGTGGTCGTAGGTAGCTTTTGAAATATTTTTGATGATATTTGATAACTTCTTAAAATCCTGCCCACGGCTCATGATACAAAGTAGGTAAGGGTTTTGAGGGTGATAAACAATGCCACAATCGTGGAGCTGTTTTTCTTGGGAGGGGAGAAACTGACGTTCGCCAAATTTGTGAGCAACTTCAATGTGTTGAGGGACACCAGCATAGAGGGCATCTTTGTACTTTGTTTGAGTAAGTAGTTTAAGGGCTTTTTCAGACATTTTTTGGCTAAGATAAGAAGAGTTGTAAAGTAGACGGTAAAAGCCGGCGTAATCTTTGACTGTAATAATGTTGCCGGATGGGTCTAGGTGAGCTTTACTTAGATCGATACCCAGAAGATTATAGATGCTGTAGATTTTTGTATTATCAATGTTGTCAGTTAGAGTGTCGTATGCTTGATTGTCCGAATAAATAATCATACGGTTAATGAGTTCTTCTATAGAGTATTCTCGATTGGGTAGAATGGTTGTTTCGGGATCGATATTCTGATCCTCGGGGTTATATACATGGGAGTTGGTTAAAGTTTTATTTAAGATATCAGGATTCGATTCGGCTTCTTTGTAGTAGGCCATCATGACAGGAACTTTTATTAAGCTTGCCGGAGAAAATAGTTCTTTTTCGTTAATTCCAATCCAGGGCCCATTGTTTAGGTCGCGATAATAAATTGAGAAAAAAGTGGCATTGTTTACAGCTTTCTCTTTTTCAATAATTGATTCTAGGGATTTTTTTAGATCAGAGAGGGCAACCGTGTTGCTGATTTGGGAATTTTCGCATTCGAGAAGCGGGTTGATATAGGAGTTATTTTGTCTATTTCTGATTTCTTTGAAAATTGGGGCAGTTTCTGATGAGGAAGGGTTGATGATGAAAGAAAGTGCAAGGCCGGAAAAAGTTCCAAAAAGAAAGAAGTAGAAGTAGTTAATTTTCGGAAATGATTTTTCGGGCATGAGATAGTTGAATCTTAGCAGTAATATTTATGGTGTGAAGGTGTCAATTGGGTATGGTAAAATTTGCCATAAATGTCAGATAAAAACTTTGGCAATATCGAGAGAAAATGGCAGAAATTTTGGGAGGAACACCCCGAGTTTTATCAGGCTGGAAACCAGGAGAATAGAGAGAAGAAATACATATTGGTTGAATTTCCTTATCCGTCGGGAAGCGGATTGCATGTAGGGCATACCTTTACTTTTACGGGAGGAGATGTTTACGCCAGGTTTATGAGAATGAGAGGGTTTAACGTTTTGTTCCCGATGGGTTGGGATGCATTCGGATTACCTACGGAAAATTATGCACTAAAAACCGGTAAAAAACCACAAGAGGTAACAAAGGAAAATACAGATATGTTTCGGACTCAGATGAAAAGATTGGCCTTTTCGTTTGATTGGAGTAGGGAGATTAACACTACCGATCCGGAATATTACAAGTGGACTCAATGGATATTTATACAATTATATAAGAAGGGATTGGCTTATAAGCAAGAGATGCCAATTAATTGGTGTCCGTCTTGCAAGATTGGGTTGGCCAATGAAGAAGTAGTAGACGGTAAATGTGAAAGATGCGGAAGTGAGGTTAGTAGAAGGAACATATCTCAGTGGATTGTTAAAATAACTGACTATGCTGATAAATTGATTGAGGGTTTGGAAAAGACGGATTTCGTGGAAAAGGTAAAGGCAGCTCAGATAAACTGGATAGGGAAAAGTGAGGGGGCAAGAGTTAAGTTTAAATTGAGTGATGAATCGACTGGTCTATCTATTAATGAATTAGAGGTGTTTACTACCAGGCCCGACACGCTATTTGGGGCGACTTTTATGGTGGTGGCGCCGGAACATAAGATTGTTTCAGAAATTTTGGCTAGTGAAGAAATTTTTTCGTCCTCACGCGTAGGTCGTTGCCTGCATGATTCCGGGCGAAAAAATTCATCACTTCGCCAATCTATAAAAGAGTATGTTGATAATGCCAGAAAGAAGAGTGACATGGAGAGGACGGAGTTGGCCAAGGAAAAAACCGGTGTATTTTCCGGATTATATGCTATAAATCCGGTGACTGGCAAAGAAATACCAATATGGATTTCAGATTTTGTTTTAGCTTCGTATGGAACGGGAGCAATAATGGCAGTGCCGGCTCATGATAGTAGGGATTGGGCTTTTGCTAAGAAATTTGATTTACCGATTATAGGGGTGGTGAAACCAGGGGAGGAATGGAATTTTGACAAGGGCGCTTATGAGTGTGTGGAAAAAGGGAGGATGGTCAATTCGGATTTTATAAATGGTATGGTACCGAGTGGGGCAGTAGATAAAATGATTAAGTGGCTGGAAGAGAGAGGTGTGGGAACGAAGACTAATTCTTATCATTTAAGAGATTGGATATTTAGCCGACAGCATTATTGGGGAGAACCGATACCAATGATTTACTGCGAAAAATGTGGATGGCAGCCTGTTAGTGAAGATGATTTGCCGGTAGTATTACCTGAAGTGGAAAAATATGAACCGACAGATACCGGGGAGAGTCCTTTGGCGAATATATCAGAATGGGTCAATACCGTTTGTCCGAAGTGCGGCGGTCAGGCCAGAAGGGAAACTGATACAATGCCAAACTGGGCGGGATCAGATTGGTATTTTATGAGGTACGTTGATACAGATAATGATATAGTATTTGCTAGTATGGATGAGTTAAAAAAATGGATGCCGGTGGATGTGTATATAGGTGGCGACGAACATAACACCCTACACTTGCTTTATTCCAGGTTTATATATAAATTTTTGCATGACATAGGTGCCGTACCGAAAGAAATTGAAGAACCTTATTATAAAAGATTGTCCCATGGTGTGATTTTGGGTCCGGATAACCAGAGGATGAGTAAGTCCAGGGGAAATGTAATTGTACCTGAAGTTGTGGCGGACAAATACGGAATAGATGTGGTGAGAATGTATCTGATGTTTATGGGTCCGTTTGATGCAACCATGGCTTGGAACGAGAAGACTTTGGCTGGAGTGAAGAGGTTTTTAGGTAGATTTGAGAACTATGTAAATAGAAATATTGAGCAGAGTAAAAAGGAAACTGATAGCAGTAAGGAAGTTAAAATGATAATAAACAAGCTAGTTAAGGGTACCGAAGAGGATTTATCCGGGTTTAGATTTAATACGATGATTGCGAAGATGATGGAGGCAACAAATGATTTGAATAATGAAGATTACTTAGTAACCAAAGAAGACCTGAAGAATCTAATAAAAGTATTGGCTCCGGTAGCTCCGTATATATCAGAAGAATTGTGGAGCAAAATTAGAGAGGATGAGGATGAAATTTCGGTTCACATATCCGATTGGCCAATGTATGATGAAAAATATCTGGCTTCGGATAGAGTTACTATGGCAGTGGCGGTGAATGGGAAGGTGCGGGATCAGATGGAGGTAGCGCAATCTTTAATTAATGATAAAGAGAAGGTGCTTGAAAAGGCGAGGCAGCTGCCGAAGGTAAAACAATGGATTGATGGAAAAGAGATAGTGAACGAGTTCTTTGTGCCGGGGAAAATGGTTAACTTGGTGATAAAGAGCTGATATGAGGTATTTTGATATTCTTAAATTAAGAAATGACAAAATTTGTTAGCATAAAGAGTGGTTGAGTGATAACTAGCGGTAGCTTGATAGATGTAGGAAGACTCCATATTTTTTGATTGCCTTGTTTTAGTAGGTCTAAAAATAGGTTAAAATAGAGTATGTTTAACGGGCAAAAGCTGATTGAATTAGACAACGGTATCAGAGTAGTACTAGCACCTGTACCAGGCTTAAGATCTGTAACGCTAGAGGTGTTTCTTAGGATTGGTTCGAAGTACGAAAAAAAAGATGAGGCTGGATTAAGCCATTTTCTTGAGCATATGGCTTTTAAGGGGACAAAAAAAAGACCAAGCGCTAATGATATTAATAGTGAGATTGATAGTAAGGGAGCAGGATATAACGCTGGAACAAGCCATGAAGTGACGTCCTATCACATTACTACAGTAAAAGAGAACTTGCCTTGGGCGGTTGAAATATTATCGGATATATTGCTTAATGCTACTTATCCTGAGAATGAAGTTATTAAGGAAAGAGGGGTGATTTCCGAGGAGATAAGAATGTATCAGGACAATCCTATGATGGGATTGAGTGGAGAGTTTACGGAATTTTTGTATGGTAATTCTCCTGTTGGTTGTTGGAATATCGCTGGAAGGATAGAAGATGTGTCGTCGGTGGATAGAAACAAATTGGTGGCATATAAAAATAAGTTTTTAAACCCGAAGGAGACGGTGATTGTAGTTGCCGGAGATGTTGATGTGACAGTTGATGGTTATATAAAAGAGTGTTTTGAGAACTTGGAAGCAGGTAATGCTAGCTTGCCTGAGATTGAAATAGTATTAACTAAAGATAAGGAGAAAAGAATTATAAAATCTGAAATTGAACAAGGACATTTTTGTATGGGTTTGCCGACAATTCCCAGAAAAGACAGTAGGAAATACGCTTTAAGGCTATTAGATTTGATAATGTGCGGGAATACTTCTTCTAGGTTGTATAATTTGATTCGTGAAGAGAAGGGTTGGGCTTATTATGTTTTTGGCGCGAGTGAGTCATTGGAAGAAACTGGTTTTTGGGCGGTACAATCCGGGGTTACTATGAGCAAACTGGATGAAGCCGTTGAGCTGAGTAAAAGGGAAATATCTTTACTGAGTAGTGACTTAAAAGAATCTGAGCTGCAGAGAGCGAAGGATTATATTGTGGGTAAGTTGAAGCTGGCAATGGATAGAAGTGATTTTTGGTCCGGGTTTATTGGGAAGAGGATGTTGTTAGATAATGAGTTAGTAAGTTTGGAGGATGAGTTGGAAAAGTATAATAAGGTTGGTTTTCGCGAACTATTAAGTGTGGCCGAAATTTTGTTTGTGAAAAGTGAGATAAAACTGGTGACAGTTTCACGATGATAATTTTTTAGCTTTGATTTAATGTGATTTAGCAGATGCTTGTTTGTTTGCTAAGGATTTTTATTCTTAATTATTGCGGGTGATTCCAGCATAATACAAGAATAGGCTTGTTTGCATAGATTGTGGATAATTATTTTTATTTTGTTTTGGTATAAAAGAGGAAATGTTATAGATTGATATATAAAGGTGTTTTGTAGCTGCTTGAGGGATAGCGGAGAAGTTTCGGTGTGATGTAAGGGGACAAGTTTTAAGGCTAAATGCGGTAATTGTGGTATATATAAATATTAAATGATATAAATTGAGTAGCATTTATTGTTAGTAGTATGCGGAATAAATATTGGTTGAAAATAGCTGAAATATTTTAATATTTTGAGAAAATAAGTGCGGAGATAAATTAAAATAATGCGGAGAAAATAGAATATAAAGCAATATAATGCGGAGAAATAGATAAAGAGTGCGGAAAAAGATGGATGACAAGGTAGGCGATAAGGGAACTGTTTGGTTTGTGTCCCCACCAGGAATCGAACCTGGATTTGTCGCTTAGGAGGCGACTGTTCTATCCATTGAACTATGAGGACTGCGACATTTGTTTATAAGTCGGGGATACTGGATTCGAACCAGCAACCTCGCGAACCCGAATCGCGCGCGCTAGCCAATTGCGCCAATCCCCGAAAAAATTGTCAGGTGTATTATAACTTATTTAACAGGCAATTATTTAAAATTTAAGAAATGAAATGATATATTGTTGTTTGTATTAATATGATATTAATGATAGGTGAGTTGAAAGATATTACGAGCAAAATAGGGAATTGATTGCTAACCACTTGTTAATAAGAATTATAAGAAAAGATAGAAATAAATAGATAGATTAAAGGTTAGGGAGTTGATTTGTAAAATAAAATTAATTATAAAATATAGGATAAAAATATGGCAAGGCCTTGACTGTAACAGAAAATGTATCTAGACTGAATATATGAATGATAACCAAAGAAATGTAAGAACTTTGATAGTATGTTTTACTATTGCTTATTTGGTATTAATACCTTTGAGAATGATTGAAATCAGAAGAAATGATGCTGGACAAATGTATACAAGGGAAGCGGTTGTCCTAGGTGAGCAGACTCAGGTTGTTTTGCCAAAAGCAGAAGTTGTTGAATTGGAGCCCCCATATAATGAAATTGACGAAGCAGGAAGTAAAGAAAGTTGTCTTGATGAGACTGAGGCAAGAGATTTACTGAAAGACTATATTAAGTATTTAGAGCAGCAGGATGTAACCAGTCAGGAATTTGAAAAAATCTTAGAGGAAATAGAGTCTGTCCAGAAGAAAATTTGTAGATAATATCGATCAGCGGATAGTTATTGCGTAGAGATTTTCCGAAGCTCCTTCGAAGGGGGATACTAGTGTGACAATCCGACTACCATCGGCCCAGGGGAAGACATACTCAGGATTGAAATTACCAGCAAAAAGTGTTTGATTATTAGTGCCATCATATTCTATTACTTTTATTTGTTTGTTTGAAAGGAAGATTATGCTGTTGGAGTTTGGTAGCCAGAATGGCTTGACAATGTCTTGGTCTGTGCCAATGAGGAAATTGGTGTCGTCTTTTATGTCATAGACATAATAATTGCCTGATTTAATTTCCCGATTTTGAACTTGGGTGCTTTGGGCCGGAGGAGGGGTGATTATATTTGGACTGATCTGACCGTCGGATTCAGCAAGATAAAGCACTTTTTCTTCGGCTGAATTAAGCAATATTCTAGTTTGGGCTGAGTCGGTAGAAATAAATTGTTTAATTTCTTTGGGTAGCTTGTCGAGTTTGATCAAATTGTTTTGAATGATTTGTTTTTCCCATTCTTCTTTAATAATTGAAAGCCTGGGGGTGACATCGAAGAGATTTCGGGTGTTTATGGCTGAATCAAGAGATATTAAGTAGCTAATATTGGAGTTAATGTTTGAAGCCATGATTGATCGACCATCCGGTGAAAACTCGAAAGTGAATTTTGACCAGTCAATGCCCGGGAAATTCGGGGCAATTTGTTTGGCGGATGACCGGTTTATGGGTATTGGATTATCAATCAAATCAATTTGGTATAAACCGTTGTCGCGGGAAGCTGAGGCTGAGGCGACAGAATAGATTATTTTTGTCCCGTCCGGGCTAACTATTGAACTGAGGGCGCCGGACAAGGTTACCGGTCTGAGATCCGGTACAGAGCGATAAAGCTGAGCATCGGTTTGAAAGACGACTTCTTTTTTGATGATAATATCCTTTTCCCAGGGTAGGTAGCCATCTTTAATAATACGGACAGAGTAGTCTCCCGGAGGTAAGTTAATGGTATCGTCAGTTGCAGTAATCAGCCGGTCATTGACGTATACAGAGGCTGATTTTGGTTTGGAGGTAGCAGAAAGAAGGCCGGTAGCCTGGAGAACCACTCCCTTTTTTAGGTTGATTTGGTAGCCGCGAGCATAAAATGAAATCAAGTAAGTGGAAGATGCAACCAGTAAGAGGACTGAAAGGATGATAAGAAGGCTCTTTTTGTCAGAAGATTTGGCCATGGCATTATTATACCTCAGGCGCAAGTAATCAGTAGCTAGCAGTTAACAGATAATTTAATATAGAATAGAGGCATGAAGTTGTTTAGAAAGTTAGGTATTGATTTGGGAACGGCTAACAGCTTAGTTTGGAATGCCGGTGAAGGTATCGTCTTGAATGAGCCGACTGTGGTGGCTGTTGGCATTGAAGACAGAAAGGTGCTGGCAGCCGGAAGTGAGGCAAAAAAGATGTTGGGAAAGACTCCGGAATATATAGAAGTAATACGACCACTATCAGATGGTGCCATTGCTGACTATGAGGTGACGGAAGCCATGCTTCGTTATTTTATGAGGCAGGTAATGGGGAGCAATTGGTTTGTGGGTCCGGAAGTGATGGTGTGCGTTCCGGCCGGAGTGACTCAAGTAGAACAAAGGGCGGTATTGGATGCGACATTGGCGGCTGGTGCCAGAAGGGCATATCTTATCGATGAACCATTGGCTGCGGCAATAGGAGCTAAGATTCCGGTGTCCGAAGCATATGGAAACATGATTGTCGATATTGGCGGCGGAGCGGCAGAGGCGGCAGTAATTTCTTTGGGAGGGGTGGTCACCCATAAAAGTGCGAGAGTGGGTGGTGACAAGCTTGACAGGGCGGTTTTGGAATACTTAAAGAAGAAGCATAATTTAATAGTTGGAGAGCAGACGGCAGAAACTGTAAAGATGGAGCTTGGGAGCGCGATTAAGCTGAAACGACCCGAGACTATGGAGATCAACGGCAGAGATTCGATTTATGGATTGCCCAAGAACATC
>CAZFAI010000020.1:0-16241 GCA_964516555.1 uncultured Gammaproteobacteria bacterium | reverse complement strand
CGGACAAACAATCGCTGATAGTTTAGTAAAAGTGGGCCGTGATGGTCTTCTGACCGCCGAAGAGGGTAAAGGTTTGGAAATCGAAACCCGCGAAACTTCCGGAATGGAGTTTGATCAGGGCTTTCTCTCTCCCTACTTTGCTACCAATACTGAAACAATGGAAGCTACAATTGATAATCCCTACATTGTCATTACTGACAAAAAAATTAGCTCCATCCAGGAAATTCTTCCCTTCTTGGAAAAATTAGTTAAATTAACCAAGAATTTTGTTATTATTGCCGACGAGATCGATGGTGAAGCTCTTGCTACCTTAGTAGTCAATAAATTACGCGGAACCTTCAATGTTTTAGCTGTCAAAGCCCCGGGCTTTGGTGACAGAAGAAAAGCCATGCTCGAAGACATTGCCGTCCTTACCGGCGGACGGGTTATCTCCGAAGATATCGGAGCTAAATTCGACAACATCGAGCCCATGGAATACTGTGGTCAGGCTGAATCTGTTGCTGCCGACAAAGACAAAACTAGAATTCTCGGAGGCACCGGCTCTAAAGCCGATGTCCAAGCTCGGGTCAACCAGCTTCGGACTCAGATGGACAAATCAACATCTGATTATGACAAAGAAAAACTTCAGGAAAGAATTGCCAAACTAGCCGGTGGCGCCATTGTTCTGGAAGTTGGCGGTGCAACCGAAGTTGAAATGAAGGAAAGGCTGGAAAGAGTCAAGGACGCCATCGAGGCTACCCGCGCTGCCGTTGAAGAGGGAATTCTCCCCGGTGGGGGTGTTTCTCTTCTCAAAGCTTCTCTTTCTCTTGACGAAGTCAAAGTCGACAGTGAAGAGGAAAAAGTTGGTATCAATATCCTCAAGTACGCTCTCGAACAGCCAATCAGAATGTTGGCTCAAAATTCAGGCGAAGATGGCGGTTATGTCCTCAATAAAATTCGTGAAGCCGTTGTCAAGGATCCCAAGTCTGATTATGGTTACAACGCTGCTAACGGTGAATTCGGATCTATGACCAAATTCGGTGTTCTTGATCCGGCCCAAGTCACCAAGGCTGCTCTAACCAACGCCGTTTCTGTTGGTACCATGATTCTGACTACCGACGCCCTTATTACTGACGCTCCCGAAAAAGACAAACCCGCTCCCGCTATGCCCGGCGGTGGCATGGAAGGCATGATGTAAACTTGTAAACTCAGTTTAAAAAGCCCCGCACTAAGCGGGGCTTTTTGTTCTCCTACTAAGCCTGTAATTTGATAAAATAGACTGTTCTTAAAAAAAGACCCGGTAGTCAAGCGGTTAGACAGCGGTCTGCAAAACCGTATAGATGGGTTCGACTCCCATCCGGGTCTCAATCTTCACCAATCTCCATGTCAATCACATTTTGCTTTCCGTCAAACAAAAAACTGGCCTCAACTTTCTTTCCTGTTAAAACTTGAGGTAGCCAATATTTATCATCCGGCCACATTTCACTATAAGGAACTTCGTCAACTTTAAACCACTTTGGTGTCATTTCCTCGCTCTCAGCAGGCTCTCCTTGCCAGCTCCTCACCATATATACCACTACCTGTTGATTCCATTCAGGGTTTTCCTGAAAATAAAAATTTAATACTCCCACCTGTGACATTTCCTCAGCTACGACTCCGATTTCTTCCGTCATTTCTCTTCTTGCTGCCTCCTCAATATTCTCCCCTTCATTTGGCTTGCCTCCGGCTCCGTTCCACCGTCCCTGACCAAAACCTCGCTTCTTCATTGCCAAAAGTACCTGATTTTCTCTTATTAACAGCCCTAAAGTTGCTTGCCTTAAACTTTGATACTTAGCTTTCTGCTCTTTTAAATTCATAATAAATTTTAACCCGCACCTAGTTTTTTTGCCCGTTATTATTAATATCTCCACTGTTTCTGTCTTTAACTATATCTGTCAATTCTGTCGACGGCCTGAATCTCGAAGCATCTACTCCACAATCCGGACAAACTATACGTGGTGGAAAGTGCTTTATACCACAGGCCGGACAATTACTGCCTTCCATTCTCAATCTTTGTCCTCTGGTTCTCCAATATTCCGGAATGCTACCCATTTTTCTTTACTACCCTCCAAAACCAATAGCCTAAATATCCAAAAATTAAGATCTCAACTATAAGCATTACCAAAAACACCATCCCCACCGACGTCAATACTCCGCCGTAGCGGTACGAGTCCCAGACAACTCTGGCCAAAACGTAAACTAATCCTGGAGATATCGTCAAAAGAGCCAACAAAAATATTTGGGATTTATCTTTTTCCTCAATCAGCTTTCTTATTGTCAAATACGGCTGGTAAGCAAGTTGGTATAAATTACACATCAGTATCCACACCTGCCTGACGGCAATCAGAAAACTTAAGCTGATTACTCTACTGATTCTTTTTAGCATTGCAGTTCCAGACTAGTCTGAAACTTTGTTTGGCTCTGCTCAACTTCGACTCCGCTGCTTTAACACTGCACTCCAGAAGCTTTGCAATCTGTTTAACTTTCAGACCGTCTATATATTTAAGTCGCAAGATTTTCTTATATCCTTCGCCAACGTCCCTAAACGTTTCTTCAATTTCTTTCTTCAGCTCATTTTTTAAACAATCTCTTTCTGGCGATAATGCCTCATCTGCAATTTCTTCAAACAGAGGACTGCTGGAAAACAAGATGGTCCTAATCTTCTTCTTCCGGTAATAATCAACAATTTTGTGTTTGGCAATACCACACAACCAACTGAACTCCGATCCCTTTTCCCTAAAAGTTGGCAATGATTTATAACCCGCCATTAATATGTCATTAGTCAACTCTTCCACCACCCATTCATCGTCAATTCGCTTCCTCACAAAGCCAGCCACACCCTTATAGTATTTATTGTAAAAACTTTCCATTGACCCCATAATCTACCACAGTTTACTATTAAAGGCTTCCTCTCTATACTTTAATTATGTTGTTTACAGCTATCAAGCATCCTCTTGCAACTGTTGCAAGAGAACTGCGGCTAGATCTTCTGGATATGATCTACCAATCCGGTAGTGGTCATATCGGTGGCCCTCTCTCCTCTCTTGACATTCTAATTTCTCTATACAACACAGACCTTTTTGATTTTCGAAAAGATCATTTTGTTCTCTCAGCCGGTCACTTGGCCCCGGCTCTTTATACGGTTTTAGCCCATCAAAATTACTTTCCCAAAAAACACATGCCTACCTTTGGTCACTTCGGTTCCCGACTTCAGGGTCACGTCTCCACTCTTGTGCCCGGAGTTGATTATTCCTCCGGTTCCTTAGGTCAGGGCTTATCCTTTGCGGCCGGCCTCGCTCTGGGCGACAAAAGACAAACCGCTGTCTGTTTAACCACTGATGGCGAACACCAAGAGGGTCAGATCTGGGAAGCCGCCATGTTTGCCAAAAAATACAATCTTTCTAACTTAATAAATATTATTGACGCCAACGACTATCAAATAGACGGCTCCACCGATCAAATTATGTCCCTGGGTAGTTTGGCGGCAAAATATATTAGTTTCGGCTGGACTGTTTACACCGTCAATGGCCACGATTTTTCTGCCCTTACCAAAGTGTTCCAAAAATGTCTTGTGTCTGACTACCCCAATTGTATTATTGCCAAAACTGTCTTTGGCAAAGGTATTTCTTTTATGGAAAAAAACCCCAAATATCATGACGTCAAAAAACTACCGGAAAATTTATATCTTCAGGCCAAAAAGGATCTCGAAAATTATGGCTAATACCTCTATTCGTGCTGCTTTCGGCCAAACTATTTACAAGCTAGCCAAGACCAACAAGAACCTCTATGTTGTCAGTATGGACCTCAAATCTTCTCTCCATCTTGACCCCTTCGCCAAAACTTTCAAATCCCGCTTTATTGAATGTGGGGTTGCCGAAAATAATGCTGCTGCTGTTGCTGCTGGTTTGGCCAAAAGTGGTAAAACAGTTTTTTTGACATCCTTTTCCTGCTTTTCTCCGGCTATTAATTGGGCAGTCATTAAGCAGTCAATTTGTTACAACCATGCCAATGTCAAAATAGTCGGCTCTCATTCGGGTCTTTTGTCAGCAGAACTTGGTGCCACCCACCAAATGCTCGAAGATATTGCTCTCATGCGCTCTTTACCCAACATGGAAGTTTTCGCTCCCCTCGACGCCCTGGAAACTGAAAAAATTATCAAAGCTGCAACCTATAGCAAGAAGCCTTGCTACATTAGGCTTGTCAGACCCGACACTCCACCCATTTCTTCTCCCAAAACATCTTTCGTCATCGGCAAGTCCTCCATCCTAAAAAGGGGCAACGATGTAACGATACTTGGTTATGGCCCAATTCTTTCTCAGGCAATTAATCTCCAAACTAATGCCTCTCTGGAAATAATTAACTGTTCTTCAATCAAACCCCTCGATGTGGGTTTAATCAAAAAAAGTATCAGAAAAACTGGTCGGCTTATTGTACTGGAAGATCACCAGAAACATGGGGGATTAGGTGAGGCTGTTGCCGCTCTCCTTCTCGCTTCAAATCTACATCCTTCCTTTATCCACTTAGCCGTTGACAACCAGTTTGGCCAATCTTCCCGGGACTTCACCACCCTTTATAATTATTACGGACTGGGTTCTGTTGACTTGGAAAAAAGCATTAAAAAATTAATAAAAAAATGACACCTCTTCACCAACTTTTTCAGGATTACAAAAACAAAGGATTTGCTCTTCCGGCTTTCAATATTGACTCGTTTGAAATTTATCAGGCAGTCGAGGCGGCAGTTGCCGATACCAATCTTCCCTGTCTGGTCCAGCTCTCCGGCAATGAAGACAAATTTATTCAGGCTGAACGTTTATTTATATTAGTCAAAAAAGCTCAAATTGACGGTTTGCCACTATATCTCAATATTGACCATGGCAAAGATTTAAACCGGCTTCAATACCTTCTTGAGCTTGGTTTCGATATGGTCCATTTTGATGGTTCTTCGCTTCCTTTTGAGGAAAATCTTTCTATTTCAAAAAATTTTATAGACTCCGTTCACAAAAAATATCCGGAAAAACTAATCGAAGTCGAATTCAACAAAATCCACCTGGTTGACTCCAATCCATCAGCTGACAGCTTTACCAATCCATCTCAGGCCTCGCACTTTTTGTCTGAAACTAAAGCCGACCTTTTGGCCGTATCAATTGGCAATCTTCATGGTGTCAGCACCAATCTACCCGAAAACTTAGACCTCGAGTTGTTAACAGCCATCAGTCAAACCCTACCGCCAAGTCAATTATTTACTCTTCACGGCGGTTCTGGAATTGATAGTCCTCAAATTATGGAAGCAATCAAATTAGGTGTTGTCAAAATCAACATCAACACCGAACTTCGTCTTCAATTCAGGCAATCTCTGGAAAGAGAACTTTCCGCCAATAAATCAGAAAAAATCTATGAATATTTCGAGCCAGTCATTGCTGACCTCAAAACTTTAATAGTTAACAAACTCCATCAATTTGCCCCAAAAATTTGACATTATCAGTATTGGTGCCGCCACCGTTGACATATTTGCTAAATCTCCGGCATATCAGATTGGCAAAGGTCATATTTGTCTACCTTATTCCTCCAAGAATGAAATTAGCCATAGTCTTATTTGCTCTGGAGGAGGAGCCACCAACGCTGCTACTTCATTTGCCCGTCTGGGGCTTCAATCTGCTTGTGTCTCACTGCTGGGATCTGACAATCTTTCTTCCTACATTCTCACTGACTTGAAAAAAGACAAAGTCGACACTTCATTTCTGGTACAACCAGCCAAAGAACTAACTGACTATTCCATTATTATGGTCGGTGCCGATGGCGGTCGCACCATACTTACCAATCGGGGCGCATCCTTCCTTCAGGAAAAGCACATTCCTTGGACCAAAATAAAAAACACTTCCTGGTTTTACATCACTTCTCTCGAAGGTAATCTCGACTTACTTGAAAAAATAATCGGCTTTGCCCTCGAAAACAATATAAAAATTTCCCTAAATCCTGGTCGTCGGGAGCTTGATCAGAGAAAGAAACTAATCCCTCTTCTCCAGCACATTGATTTTCTTTTGTTAAACAAAGAAGAATCCGAAATTATCACTGACCTATCAATTTCCGATCCAAATTATTGGCACCGTCTGCTTTCTTTCAAATCCAAAGTTAACGCCGTTACTAGTGGCCGGTACGGAGCTCACATTCTCACTTCAGACAAAAACTTATTTTCTCCGGTCATCAATACCACACCAATTGATGAAACCGGTGCCGGTGATTCATTTGGGTCCGCCTTTGTAGCCGGCCTTATTCGCAGTCAATCAATTGAGATTTCCCTTCTTTGGGCTCTAAAAAACTCCGCCTCTGTTGTTTCTCATTTGGGTGCCAAGACTGGTCTTTTAACTTTAAAGCAGATACAATCCTAAAAATCATTATGTTACCTAAACCGGAAAAGAATAATAAAATACTTAATTCTGAGCAGCTAGACTTGGTCAACAGTATTAGTAGTGAAGAAAAAATTATCAAAAAACGCCGGTTTATATTATTGTTTCTGGGGTTTACGGTTGGTCTTAGTTTCGTTTTCTGGTCCTATCGTTCAATTAAACTCATGATTAATAACAAAAGTTATCCAAAAGTTAATCTTAGCTTCTCTCTCCCTTCAAAGCTCCAAAAATTACCAGTCAATTCATCTTTAGACTCAGTCGTAAATACTTTAGTGGGAGACAATAATCAAAATTGGTTGGTTTATGCCAGCTTTATTAGCTCACCTGAAACAAAATCCTGGCAGCTTGATCCCGGTCACGTCCTGACCACTCTTGACACATCTTCAATTCTGGATACTCTCGTTGACGCGCCGCAATCTACCAAAGGTCCTATAGCATCAGTTCTTCCTGCCGGAGCCCGAGTTCAGGAGACGCTTCAAAGCGATGATAATTACATATTTTCTCAATCTCTGATCACAGTTCCCCAAAAACAAATATTTTTATTGATTAGAACATCTGATACTGCTAACAAATCTCAAACGGAAAACACAATCAAACTCATTGCAGAAAAAATTTATTGGCACTTCGTCAATTTGTCTACTAATTAGGCTCATCATTCTTTCCCTGACCTGGACACTTTACTAAATTCTCACTTCCGTTCACAAAATAATCTTCGACCCCACAAGGACTAGCCTTGTATATCCCTTCGGGTTCTTCCCACACTTCGTTTGCCTTGTCAGCTAAAATATTCTTCATAATTCTATTCCAAATCGGGGTTGCTCCCGATACCCCGGAGGCCACCCAACTCATTGGTTGTCCATTGTTATTGCCAACCCATGTAGCCACCAGATATGATGGTGTCCAGCCAATACACCAATTGTCCTTCAAATTATTTGTAGTCCCGGTCTTAACAGCCACCACTTTTCCATCAATTTTCAATAATGAATTCGGCCCGAATATTGGCGCTCTTGCCTGATTATCGCTTAATGCGTTGTTAATTAAAAAAGCATACCCCGGCTCAATCAATCTCTCCCTGGCTGGTATTTTTTCGAATAACACGCTACCCATATAATTCTCAATTTTAACAATCGGATCAATATTTACCTTATCACCCATATTTGCAAAAATACTATAAGCTTGCGCTATTTCCGTCATTTTGACTTCTCCGCTTCCTAAAGCCAGCGCCAGTCCGTATCGTGACCTATCATCCCACGTATTTATCCCCATCGCTTTTGCCAAATCTATCATATTATCCACTCCGTTTTCCGATAGCAGCTTAACTGAAGGTACATTAAGTGAAGACGCTAGTGCTACTTTCAAAGTTACTCTACCCATATATTTTCCATTGTAATTCCGGGGAGTATACGGGCTTTGTCCTCGGATTTGGTATGACACCGGACTGTCATCTATTGCTGATGTCAGCGACCAGCCGTTCATTAGTGCCAACAGGTAATTGATGGGTTTTATTGCCGAACCAGGCTGCCTTAAGGCCGTTGTTACGTTGTACTTTCCGTCGATGTTATCTGCATAATAATCCTTCGATCCCACCATTGCCAGGATATCTCCTTGCTGTACATCAACCACCAATGCCGATCCGTTGTTAATTCCCAAACCCGCCACCTTGTCGACTTCTTCTTTCACCGTTTCTTGGGCCATCTCCTGGGTTGCCACATCCAAACTGGTAGTAATTTTTAAGCCCAGTCTTTCAAAGTTGGCAAACCCATAGTCCTCCTCAATCAACCTTCTTATATAAAATACAAAATGAGGCGCTGTTATTCTTGTTTTTTCCTCAACAATATCAACTCTTTCTTTTGCGATTTCATCTGCTTTTTCCTGTGTTATATAACCTGCCCTTACCATTTCGTTTATTACATGCCGCTGTCTGACAAAAGCATATTCCGGGTTATTGCCAAAAGGGGAGTAGGAACTTGGAGCCGCTGGTAAACCTGCCAAAAACGAAGCTTCAGCAATATTTACCTCCCACACATTTTTCCCAAAATATTTCAGTGCCGCTTCCTGAGCGCCATAGGTATCTCCGCCATAAGCCACCTGATTAAAATATCTCTCCAAGATTTCATCCTTATTCATTTTTGCTTCAAGCCTCAAAGCAATAATAGCTTCCTTTAGTTTCCTCTCAAAACTTTTCTCTCCGGAAAAAAACACATTTTTTACCAGCTGTTGGGTAATAGTTGATCCTCCTCTCAAGCCCCCGTTTCCATTTCTTTTAAAAAAATTATACATAGTTGCATTGATAATTCCCTTTAAAGAAACTCCTCTATGTTTATAAAAGTTTTTATCTTCAATTGCTAGCGTAGCCCATACCAATGATTGAGGGATGTCCTTTAGTTTCGTCCAGCTCCTGTTCTCATCTTTATAAAATTTATAAAGCAGTCTTCCGTTTCTGTCATAAATCTTTGACGATAAAATCGGCGGATCATATATCAAGTCGACATTTGGCAACTCTCTCAAAATCTCTTTATAAAACCAAAAAGCGGCAATACTTAATCCGAAAAAAATCCAACTTAATATCAGATATTTCCAGCTGATATAAAAAAGAATCCTCCTGATTCTTTTGTTACTCCAGAAAACAAATCTTAATGTCAGTTTGCCAACAAAAACTAGAAAACCCGACGATATTTTAATTAACCACCAGCAAGGCTTCCCGATATAAGCTAAAATCTTAAACGGTAGCAGCATTACTTATAATTTGTAATTAATTAGTATTCTCCTCTTGAGCTTGTTCTATAATTGGGCAATCTAAGCACACTTTTTCCCCACTGGCATCCTCCAAAATTGAATGTTCTTGCCACTCCAAGTTCGGAGATGGATCGCCTTCTTTTACAATTTTTCCGCTGTCCTTGTTTATCAATACTGCCATTCTACTTACATTTTGTTTTTTTGGCGGATATTCCTTTCTGAAATATTCATTGTAAGAGTCACAACCTTCTTCTGGCACCGATCCTCCCAAGTTTCTGCATACTCTCATCATGATAACCCCCTCCGGTTTAATAGGTTCTTTAACCGGTGTTTCCAAAAGGAGATGAGTCATTACTTTATTCCATATCGGTGTCGCTCCCGTTATTCCCGAAGCAATATAACTCATTTTTGAGTTATCGTTATTTCCCACCCAAACAGTGACTACAAAATCTGATGTATACCCAATAGTCCAGTTATCGCGCAAATCATTGGTCGTTCCTGTCTTTACTGCCACTTCAGGATGACCTTTTATGTTCAGCAAAGAGCCCCTTCCGAACACCGCACTTCTGGCCCCATCGTCAGATAAAATTTGTTGTATTATATAGGCGGTCTCTCGGGATAAAACTCTTTCCCCCGGCACTTCTTCCAGTTCAAATAATTTCTCACCGTTTTTATCACTAATTTCCAAAATCGGATTTAAGTCTTGTCTCACCCCCATATTGGCCAATACTCCGAACGCTCGGTTCATGTCAATCATCATTACTTCTCCACCCCCCAATGTCAAAGACAGACCATAATTGGCCGGATCCTGGAAACTACTTATTCCCATCGCTGAGGCCGAGGCAATAAACGTTTCAACTCCGTTAATTTTAAGCATTTTAACTGCCGGAATATTCAGAGAATTTGCCAGCGAATTTCTTAATGTTTGTAATCCAAAATATCTATAGCCGTAATTGGTAGGGCAATATGGTTTTTGGTTTTCAACATTAAAACATGTCTGGTTGTCGCTAAAAATTGAAGCCGCCGTCACATTACCCAATTCAATTCCGGTTGCATAATTTAAAGGCTTGATCGACGACCCTGGCTGTCTTAGTGCTGTAGCTACATTGTATTTTCCGTCAATATCCTCTGCGAAATAATCCTTCGATCCCACCATCGCCAAAATTTGTCCGCTTTTTGGCTCTGTAACTACCACCGCCCCATTACTTACTTTCTGCTTGGTAAGTGTGGCAATCTCACTTGCCACGGATTCCTGAACATAGTCCTGCAATGCCAAGTCCAAACTGGTTTTGATTTTCAATCCGCCTTCAGTCACTCTTTTCATCCCGTATTCTTCAATTAATTTTTCTCTGATGTAAAAAACAAAATGAGGCGCTTTTATGCTGCTCCTTTGAACATAATATTCAAGCTTTTCACTGCTGGCAGATTCTCTTTCTTCCTTACTAATAAATCCTTCTTCCTCCATTCTTGTAAGCACCATTTCTTGTCTATTTTTTGCCGCTTCCGGATAAGCAAAAGGGGAATATCTGGTCGGTGATGCTGGTAATCCAGCCAGTAATGCTGCCTCTGCCAGAGACAGATCCTTCACATCTTTATTAAAGATTCCTTTTGCTGCCGCTTGCACCCCCCACATTGTTCCGCCATAAGGAGTTTGATTAAAATACATTTCTAAAATCTGGTCCTTGTTGTAAATAATCTCCGTTGCCAAAGTTAAAAACGCCTCTTTGAATTTTCTGGTCAGAGTCCTCTCCGGCGACAATAAGGCATTTTTCACCAGTTGTTGGGTTATGGTGGATCCTCCTTGCAGTCTTTTTTTAAAAACTGTTCGGTAAAAACCTCTGATAATTCCTTTAAAATCCAGTCCCCAGTGTTTATAAAAACGAGCGTCCTCAATCGCCAGAGTTGCCTGTTTTAAATTTTGGGGAACTTCATCCAAAGCTACCGGCACTCTTCTGATATCAGCATATATTTCAAACAACAAATTGTCATTTCTATCAAATATCTGAGAAGATTCAGGGAACTCTGTCGTACTTAACTTTCTTGGATTGGGCACGTCCCTAAGAGTCAACGCCACCGTCAAAACTACCAAAAGCATCAAAATCAAAGCAGCTTTCGCCATAATGCTCAAGCCCTTTCTCTTTTTAATAACCCCGTTCTTCTTTTTGATTTTCATTCCAATCGTTAATATTACCTAATAGTTCGTTGTATTTGTCAGTATCTTCAGCAAAAGGCAAATCAACTTTTTGAAGAATTTCCTCATAAGCCAGACCGGCAAAGAAAATTTGATTTTCTGTAGGACTGCAGAGATCGGCATTATTTTGCTTGGCCAATTTCCACTCCGCATCAGCTACACGAAGATAATCATATGCTTCACCTGCCTTAATTATCGCCGTTTTTGATTCTTGTTCTTCAAACAACCTCCTGCTGGTCGACATTCTTTTGTCAGCAATCATTAACGCGGTTTCTGCCTTTTTCTCAGGATTACTATTCATTCTAATCCACACCTCGTCTCTCAATTCCTTAAACCCATACCACGGATTCCCCGGTAACACAGTTACCCCAGGCAAATAGTGCTTACCCTTTATAACTTCATCTCCCTCCCCCTTAACTATAAATTCAATCGGACAATTCCTGGCTATATCAAAATTACTTTCCGAGGCCCAAATATCTAAACTTGCCCTTGCCAATGAAATAAATAAAATCAAGATCGACAAAAGAATCACTATTAATACGTATATAACCCTAAAAGTATCTTCCGACTTAAAATTGCTTTTTTTACCCACAGCTTAATTATACTTTCAATCAGCTATGCCATCAATTACTTACTTCTAATAAATTTATAGGTTTTAACACTTTGGATTAAAAAATGCCTGGTATATATCTACATATTCCCCATTTATCATCTTTTTTTTAAGATATATATACTGTCCTTTAAACAAAAAATAATTTATCCATTTTCCTGCTATTCCCAAAATATTTGGTTTCTTTGGATTTTCCAAGTAGAAATTTTTTTTATTTTCATAAGGTGTTTTTGCAAATTTCTTCACCCATTCATTATTTTCAAGCAATTTCTGATAGCAATTTCCCCGATCAAACAATGGGATCATAATCATCATATCCACTGCATTTTTCAGGCTCCTCCTCTCCTTTGGAATCGCCAAATTATTATCATCCAGCCACAAGTTAAAACACAAAGAATCTTTTTCTTCTCTTTTTCCTTGCCTTCGGTGTGGAATCTTATGTGCTACTAAAAAGCATTTTAACCACAATCGGCTAATCCACATTCTCTCTTTTTTAGTCACGATCAAAAAGTCGATATCGTCATTTTTTTTTGGATATTTTGCTGCAACCGATCCGGTCAGTCCGATAAATTCTATTGTTTTTATATTTTTGCTAATAATTTTAGCCATCATTTTAGCCAATCTCAGTTTATTCTTCCAAAATACATTTTTATTATTTGTCACACCTTCGGCACGATTTACTTCTTTTTCAATTTCTTCCCTGTTGTAATAGTCCCTCCCCAGGAGTCTTTCTGCTACCTCGTCCTTACTTATAGAACAATTAAATCCCTTGGCATATTCCACCGTTTTTGAAACCGATTCCTTTATCGACATATTTCCTAATTTTAACTTAAAATTCCCGATTACTTGCTATAATAAGCAAACTTCCATTATGAACAAAAACTCTAAATCCTATCGGCTTTATGAGATGATCCCTGGGACTTTTGCCTGGGCAGTAATTTTATTTCCTCTTTGGGGGGCTATTTTCTTGCCTCGTCTTGTTGCTTATTTTGTCATCGCCTTCCTGGTCTACTGGTTTTATCAATCTTTTAAAGCAGCAACTCTGGCTCTTATGGGTTATTCAAAAATTCAGCATGCTCAAAAAACCTCCTGGCTTAGTTTGTTTCAGGATAATTTTCGTGACAACTGGCTTAAGTATCAGGATATTAATCATGTAGTTATTATTTCTTCTTATAAAGAACCAGTTGAAGTTATGGAAATGGCCGTTGGTTCAATTGCCGCCCAGACTGATATTGATCTCAAAAAAATCCACATTGTCATTGGCCAGGAAGCTAGAGCCGGTCAGGAAAATAATCAAAAAACAATAGATCATTTTTCAAAAAAATATAAAAATATTTTTGGTGGACTTATTTTTACTGAACATCCTCCGGATTTACCTGGTGAAACAGCTGGTAAGCACAGCAATGAAGCTTGGGCTGCCAAAGAATTTAAAAAGAGATTTATCGTTACCAACCGGTTAAAACTTGAAAACTTAACTCTTACCAGTTGTGACGTTGACACGATTTTCCATCCAAAGTATTTTTCCGCTCTTCATTACAGCTTCGCATCAGACAGCGACCGCTATCTTAAATTTTGGCAGTCTCCCATCTTTTGGCATCACAACATCAACTCAGTTCCCGCTCCAATTAGAATCATTGGCACCATGGGGAATGTTATTCATATAGCCAATATCCAGGAACCCGACGGTTTATTTTTTAATTATTCCTGTTATTCATCATCTTACAAATTAATTGACTCAGCCGGCTATTGGGACACCGACATGATTCCAGAGGATTGGCATATATTCTTGCAAACCTTTTTTAGTAGTGGTGGCAAAACCTCCGTTAATCCCATCTTCTTACCCACAGTAGTTGATGCACCAGATGGTGATAGCTATTTTAAAGCCCTAAAGAACCGCTACAATCAGTGTGTTCGTCATGCCTGGGGAGCTATTGACATTCCCTATGCCATCGAACAGGCTCGTCTTCATGTCGAAATACCGCTTGTCACCCGGGCTTTGCGTATTTACAAACTTATTCAAACCCACGTCATTTGGTCCAGCAACTGGTTTATTTTGACACTCGGCACCTCACTTCCCGTCATCCTTAACCCCAAATTTTTTCAAACTGCCATCGGCTACAACCTCCCGCGTATTTCCAATATTATTCTTACTATTTGTCTCCTCCCTCTCTTTGTCCTAATTGTTTTAGATTGGAAACTTCGTCCTAGCTATCAAAAAGGGTTCAAAAACTTAGTCAAAAACTTTTTGCAATGGCCACTAATGCCGATTGCCACCCTGGCGCTATCAGTGTTGCCCGGCCTTCATTCCCACACCCGTCTTTTGCTGGGAAAACGCCTGGATTACAAGACGACTGTCAAAAAGGCAAAAAACTAATATAATAGTTTAGTGATATTAAACAAACTAACAAAGAATCGCTTTTGGATCTTCCTGATTTTATTATTTTTATTTCTTCGTCTCCCATCATTATTTGAACCTTATTGGTATGGCGATGAAGGCATTTATCTTGTTTTGGGTCAGGCTGTCCGTCGGGGTCTGACTCTTTATCGTCATATTCACGACAATAAACCACCGACCCTCTATTATTTGGCTGCCATAGCCCAAACTGTCTTTGGCTTTCGTCTTTTACTTTTAGCTGTTATGGTACCTACGATAATTTTCTATTATCAACTTTCAAAGAAATTTTTTTCCTTCCGGCTTTCCAAAATTTCTACCTTTGTTTTTACCCTTATTTCCTCGGTTCCTTTTATCGAAGGTACAATATCAAACGCCGAAGTCTTCATGCTCTTACCCACCATCCTGGCCGTCTATTTGATTTTGTCTTCTCCAAAAAAACTTTCCTATTTTGTATCTGGACTACTTTTAGGCTTAGCTTTTACCATCAAAGTACCCGTTGCCATCGAAGTTGCCTTTTTGTCTTTCTGGATTATTCTTGAAAATATCGATTTTTCCCTAAAAGCAATTGGGTCAAAACTGGTAAAAACTTTGACGGCTCTTGCTATTTTCTCTTTTGCTTTCACTCTGCCTATTAGCATAATTGCTGCTTATTATTACGTTCGGGGGGCCGGTGGTGATTTCCTTTTTTCCGCCCTTTTGCAAAATTTTGGATATCTTTCTTCTTGGTCTACCGGATCACACGCTTCTTCAGTTGCTTCAGGAGGAATAATTACTCGTTTTGTCGCCATGTTATTCTCTTGGGTAATTCTTATCGCTCTTTACTCTACGAATTTTCTCAACAAGAAATTTCTATTCTTATATCTTTGGTTTTCAGCAACTATATTTGGAGTTCTTCTTCCGGCGCGTCCTTATCCACACTATTTAATCCAATCTCTTCCCCCTCTTGCTCTTATAATTACCAGTCTATTTTTGGTAAAAAGTTCTGGAATTAAAACAATTTCTTTAGTATCGATGTTTACCCTAATTTCCCTGACTTTTAAATATAAATTTTATTTTTTCCCTACAATTACTTACTACACCAACTTTTATACCTATGCTTTTGGCAAAAAAGACGTTGCTGCCTATCGTAGTCATTTTGGTCCTTATGTAAATTCTGTTTACAAAATATCTCAATACATTAAAACCAATACTAATCCAAATGATCGGATTTTTGTTTGGGGTGACGAGCCTTATGTCTACGCACTTTCCGATCGCCTACCCTCAGGAAAATATACCGTTTCTTACCACATAGTCGATTTTAATGGTCATCAGGATACAATAAATTCACTCAAAGCTTACCCTCCAAAGTACATAGTCTATTATCATATGCCTCATCGCCCATTTCCCCAGCTTGACAATTTTATTCTCAAATACTATTCTCTGGACCATCTTATTGATTCAGCTTATATCTTCAAAAGACGCTAATGTCTGGTTTCATACGCTCTCTCTCACTAAATCTGTCTCATTTAGGAAAATTCTGGCAGGAAAAAGCAAATCATGTTGTCCTAAGGTGGAATATCCTTTTTGTCATCTTTAGCATTGGTTTTTTAATTTTGAAATTTAACAGCCTTCCTCCCCAGGTCCCTTTGTATTTTTCTCTCCCTTGGGGTGAGTCTCAGCTGGCATCAGCCTCTTCTTTATTCCTCTTGCCTTCTTTTTCCATTATTATTTCAATTGTCAATAATCTTGTGGCGGCCCTTCTTTTTCGCTCCCAGATACTTTTTTCTCGTCTTTTAATAATCTTTTCTTTGTTATTCTCTCTACTTTCTACTATTGCCCTGATTAATATTATCTATTTGGTTGCCTGAAAATGTATTTTTGGTTTATTATCGCCATTGCAGCTTCTGC
>CAZFAI010000019.1:0-16728 GCA_964516555.1 uncultured Gammaproteobacteria bacterium | reverse complement strand
CCAAAAAAAGTTGAACAGGCTACTTCCAGAATGATCCAAAGTATTATTGGTCTTGGTGTCATTGCTTCAGCTTTCCTGATCGCCTCCATTGTCGGTCGCATATTAAATATTGATATCCTCAACCCCCAAATTTTGGGGCCTGCCACATCTACATGAAAATAATCAAACCTATCTACGCCCAAACTTTACAAAACCCTTTTGGTGTTCAACCTGGCAACGAACCGGTTTCTGTTCTACAAAATCTTATTAGTACAGTCATTGGCCTTCTTACGGTTGTAGCAGTAATATATTTTATATTTCAAATAATCATTTCTGGTTATAATCTAATTTCCTCGGAAGGTGACAAGACCAAAGTTGAGGCTGCTCGAAAATCATTATCTTACAGCATTATCGGCCTTGTCGTTGTCGTCATTGCCGTATCCCTGGCTGCTCTAATCTCCAGTATTCTTGGTATGTCAGGCATCCTTGATCTTACCAGTTCACCCCTTTTTAACTAAAATGTCACTAATAAAACCCGCCTATGCCCAAATCTGCAACAAAGCTCTGGATCCTACCTGTTCTGGAAATACTGATCCCCAAGTTTTTTTTGGCAACCTGCTCCAAACCGGATTTTCACTTCTTTTTATAGCCGCAGTTATCTTGTTTTTAATCTTTTTCTTTCTTGGAGCTTTCCATTTTATAACCTCCGAAGGTGACGCCAAAAAAATTGAATCTGGCCGCACTTCCATCACTTATGCTTTTGTCGGCTTAATCTTGATTTTTTCCATTTTTGCCATCCTCAAACTAATCGGCATAGTAACCGGCATCCAAGGTCTTGAAACTCTCTCAATTCCCTGGCCCACTCTTTAGAAACAACCAATCCTTTCATTTTAAAAATCTAATTGCTAAAATAAACTAATTATTTATAAATTAACCATTAAATACAAAAAATGCTAAAACAAATTTTAGAAAAAACCAAATATCTTTCTCTAGTCGCCCCGGTCTACGCTCAGCAAATTGATCTTATCCCTAAGCCCGGCACCGGCTGGGATGCTCTTCAGAATATTACTCCTGCAAGTTTAATCTCAGGTCTTATCAGCTTAGTTATGTTAGTCGCCGCCCTTCTTTTCTTCTTTATGTTAATCTTGGGCGGTATTAAATGGGTTACCTCCGAAGGTGACGAAAAGAAAGTTGCCTCAGCCCGTGCTCAAATTACCAGCGCCCTTATTGGACTGGCCATTATTTTCGCTGCTTGGGCTATTGTTCAGCTTATCAATGTTGTCTTTGGAATCAACATCCTTCAGCTTGAGCTTCCTAGGTTCACCACAAACTAAATTTATTTAGTATTCAATTAACCCCGACTGTCAGTCGGGGTTTTGTTTTTATTGTATAATCCACTTATGCTTTACAAAGCGCTCGCCTTACTAAGCTTTATTAAATTAATCCGTCCTACCCACGCTTTCGCTCAAAAAGATTGGAGCCAAATCAGTGATCGTTGTGTTTCTGGTGATGTTGCTACCATCCAAGGTTTAGAGTGCATTTTCTTTAATATTCTTCAAACTATCGTCTTTTTTGTCGGCCTAATATTTTTCTTTGTCCTGATTGCCGGTGGCTTTCAGTACCTATTTTCCGGTGGTGATCCCAAAAAAACAGCCCAAGCCTCATCAAGTTTAACCATGGCTATTTTAGGACTAGCAGGAATCATCATTTCCTGGCTCATCCTCAGCCTTATCTCAAGCCTCACCGGACTTCCCATTCTCCAATTCCGTATCCCTGGTTAACAAGCTTCGGTTCCTTTGTATCTTGTTATAATTACTTGTGGTCACACTTCTCTTAATTCTTGTATTCACGCTGCTTTTTCCAAATATTGTCTCTGCCGCCTCACCCGGAATAAATTTAATCAATCAACCGGGAAACACCAATATCGTCAGCGATTCCGGTCTCAAAAATTGGATTTTTTATTCCCCTCCCTCTCCTGACAACATTGCCAACATTTCCGCTTCCAATGTCGTTTTACGTATTCATTCCCACTGGGAAAGTTCTATCTCCAGTAAAATGCTGGGTTCTGCAAACGAACAGCAGGATATCGCCAACCAGTGGTGCAACTCCATCAAAGCTTTTTCCTCCGGAAAAACAGTTTACGTCGAACCTTTCAATGAATTAGAGCACGACCGCGAAAGATTAAACCTCCCCATCAGTGAAGCCATCACCCGAGCCCAAAGGTTTATTGGCTACCTTCAATCCTGTCCTGGAAAAAACTTTACCGTCATTTCTCCCGGACTCGATCCTCACCACCCCAACTTCCCCCAAACCAAAGCTGCTTTTGGCAATTTCGATATTATCTCCTATCACGCCTACGGTCCGACCAAAGCCCGCGACTACTCGTCACTCTTTCCTGGCAAACGATTTATCCTTACCGAAGTAGGTGTTCTTGCCAATGGTGACTCCGGACCTGCCGTTTATGATGATTGTAAATTTATACAATTCTTTTGCGACCAAAATATTACCCAGCACTGGCAAGACGATGGAAATATTATTGCCTATTTTATGTTCACCGTCGAACCCGATAGTGGCTCATGGAAATTTAGCAATCAGCAAGTCGCTCGTGCTTTAAAAAATGACTGCGCCAATGTCTCCTGCGATTCTGTCTGCAACCTTTCAACCATCCACGACTTTCCTCCCGTTATTATCAATAGCAATATTCTCGCCCCACCTTCAACTGGTGCCATCAACATAGAAAACAAACACCCAGATAATATTCCCAACAACATAGATGCTAGCGCCAATGTCTCCTGTCAAAAAACTATTTCTATCGAACAAACACATACCTATATTCCTCTGATATCAGAAATTAGCAAAACGATAAAAAGAACCATTGAAAGAGTCGAACAGGAAGTTCTTTCCAACGAATACCTTACTAATTACTCAACCCGAAAAGCCCAAATACACTGGACCAAAGAGTTCCCAGTAGAAATTGATGCTACTCCTGAAGAAAAAAGTTCCTCCTTTAAATCATACGATTCTGACGGTATCGGCTCAGCCCTCAGAACAACTTCCCATCAAAGCCAATTGGAAACAAAAGACAATCGCCTCGCGGAAGCCTATCGCTTTTTTACTCAAAAGTCTGACTATCACGGCACCACCGTTGATGAACAAGTCGCCTGGGGTTGTGGTAATTGGTGTTTTAGTGTTAATTGTCAAGCTCCTGAAGGTCAAATTTGTCGCCCAGTATTTCTTAGTGAAATATACGCTTTTCGTCAAGGACAAATGAGTCAATATCAAGCAGCTTATTCCTCCACCAAAAACTATCCTTTTATCCAACTAAACGCCAACTGCTATCAAAAAATATTTGAAGCTCTAAAAATTGTTGATACCGGATCCTATGACACCAAACACATAATCCACAGTGACAATGAAAACAATGATACTGTCCGGAAACAAGCTATTCCTCTTGCGGGTGTCTACACCAACAACACCGCTTCATCAAATCTCCTCCCCGATCAAACGCAACTAATTGAATCAGATTTTTGTGACACTACCTCTAGGCCCTCGGGAAAAGACCGGCCAAACCCAATAAATTTCGGTGTTCTCATCAAAAACATTAATCAGGTTTGGGAAATTTTTGCTCAGGAAGCAGGTCAAACTTTTTCTCAAACTTTTCGTGCAGAACTTACCAAAGAAATAGTTTTTGATACCAAGTACGTCGAAGGTGTCAAAAAAGACGACACTGTTCTTGCCAGCCTCATCCCTGAAAAAAGCGGACAACACCTCAAAGATCAACCTTTTTCCTCCACCACCGACAAAAACGATACTGTTCATTTAGGTAATCGTAACGAAAAACTCAGAGACACATTCACTTCCTATCTTTACCCTCAATCCTGGCATGAAAAACTGGGTACCACCGATTCATTTCAGCGGCCAAATTACCCGGATGATTATAATTTTAACCCCGGAACTGTAGCTGAAAATGTCCAGCATTGGTGTCCTCTAATCCGAAAGTATTCTCTCGAAAACAACCTTGACCCCGCCCTCATAGCTGCACTCATCACCATTGAAAGTGGTGGTAAGCCCGACGCCATATCCTATCAAGGGGCTGTTGGATTAATGCAAATTATGCCCAAAGACAACACTAAAACCAATCAGTTTGATCACTTCTTCACCGATCGTCCTACTACCACCCAACTTCTCGATCCGGAATTCAACATCAAATATGGAACTTCACTTCTGGCGGGATTAATCCACTACTGGGGTAGTATTGAAGCTGGTATTTATCGTTACGGACCTGCCTACCACCCTACATACACCGGTATGGTTTTAGGCATCCAAGCTAACAGCCCGGATGCTTGTCACCAAAACTAACATTTACTATTAAACTCCTTGTTTATGCTAAAATCTCTTATGGTCAAATACCACTTTCTTGTTTTTTGCCTCTCCCTTTTTCTCCTTCTAACCACCTTCACCGCTTCGGCCTCAGCCCAGGAAAACATTTTCCTTGACACCAAAGAAGCTTGGTCAAAAGGCACCAACATGGAAACCTGGCTTGGCAAAGAAGCTATTAAATCCAATGTAATGGGTACTCTCAATGCCATTATTGATTTTGAAACTGCTCCTGATGACTTTCTCGAAGGCCGGGTTTATGACCAGAACGGCCAACCTATTGCTTGGATCCCCGGTGGTATCGTCGGTTCTGTCAACAATCTAATCGCCGCTACTTTTAGTCCCCCTGCTTCTGGGGTTGAATACATTGCTCAAATGAAGAATAATTTTCTTGGTAAGCCCGCCTATGCCCAACAAGGTGTTGGTTTTGTTGGCCTCCAACCACTACTTGATATTTGGCGTACATTCCGAAATATTGTATACATATTTTCATCCCTGATACTTATTGCTATTGGTTTTATGATTATCCTCCGTGTCAAAATTAGCCCTCAAGCCACAATTACCATTCAAAATGCCCTCCCTCGTCTTTTCCTGACACTTATCTTGGTTACCTTTTCGTATGCCATTGCCGGCCTGATAATTGACTTACTAAATCTTCTTCAAGCTATAGCTATTGCTGCCATCTTTCAAGCCAAAGGAGTTCCCCTAGGTTCCAATCTATTTTCCGGCCTGCTTCAGGATGTTGGTATTACCTCCAGCAACTACAGATCTCTTAATAATTTTAATCTGGTATCATCTTTCTACCTTATGATCAGAAACTCAGGAGTTGAATATCTTGCCCTAATTGGTGCAGTCATTGGTGGAGTCGTAGGCGCCATTGCCGGAACTGCCCTCCCGGTTGTCGGCAATATAATTCTCGGCGTACAGGGCGCAGCTATTGGAGCTGGTATAGTTACCCTAATCTTCTCAATTATTATCGTGGTTTTCCTGTTTAAATTCTTTATCGGACTGATCAAATGCTATGTTACAGCTATTATCAAAATTGTCCTTGCACCCTTAGAAATTGGCCTCGGAGCTTTTCCTAATTCAAAAATGGGTTTTTCTTCTTGGGTTATCGATTTAGTTGCCAATCTTTCCGTTTTCCCAATATCCCTGATTTTTTTGATCCTACTCAATGTCATTGTCGAATCAATAAAATATTCTGGAGCTGTAATTTGGACTCCTCAAATTCTATCCGCTAGTTCTAGCCTCCTCCCTTTCTTTATAGGCATGGGTGGGTTACTTCTGGTTTCCAAACTCCCCGAACTAATTCCTCAAGCCGTCTTCCAGCTCAAGCCATCTCCTTTTGGCAGCGCTATTGGCGAAGGGTTTGGTAATTTACCAATAATTTCACCTGTTGCAAAAAATATCAAATCTGGTGTCGAAAGGTATGCTCAAGATGAAGTTGGTCAACGAACAAGAGAAGGTGTTTCTCAAGTAACAAACTGGTTTGCCAAAAGAAGAGTTCCACAAACCACCGCAGCAGACCAAGCTTCTCGAAATAGAACAACCAGAGAACCTCCCTCTCAATCTACTTCAGGCTCATAATTTATTAAGCTATTCTCTATGAAAGATCAAAAAAGACAGTTAACTGCAAAAGAACTTGCAAAAAAATTCAAAACCAAGCCCTCTCCACCACGTCAATCAATTAAGCAATCATAAATCAGCTGGTTATCTTATCTTCTACCCGCTCTTGCCCTACTCCGTCTTCTGGCTTCTAGTCTTCTCATTTCGCTCGGGGCATTATTGATCTTCATTATCCAATTCCAAGATTCTTTTGATATAAAAGTACCGGCTTCTTCCGATAATTCAGCATATCTTTCTCTGCTAACAAGATTCCCTAAATCTTGGACATCATCTAATGTCCAACCCAAAGAGTCCTCAGTTGAAGCCATTTGAACAACTCCTGCAATATACCACGATCTCAATCTTTTCTTCCCCTCTTTTGTCTTTTCCGCCACTACCTTCACACCTTCACCAAAGTCAAATACCAATTCATCTTCTTGCCTTGTTCCAACAACTTTTCTTCCCTTGTAAATTATATACCTATCTCCATTAGATTCTGAAAGCACCTCGTGTGGTAACATATTCCGATCTGGAACACGTACCACATTATAAGGGGGATCTGCTTTGTTAAAATAATCAACTGCTCTTTGAAAATAACCCCTGGATAGCATCTTTTTAGGATCAGGAGCAATATTCATAATTTCTTCCCTTAGTGGATGAATTTTGGCAGAAACCCAAACGCCATAGTAATATAAATAGTTTCCTTCTTCGATTCTATTTGGTCGAATATCCTTTGATAATAAAGGAGTATTAACATTAGTAACCCTAGAAAATTGTCTAATCCAAGATATTCCAAAACCAGGAATTTCATCAATGTGAATTTCAGGACCTCTATTTCTTCCTGTATGAGCCCTACTCCTACGATAAGCATGTAAACCGATTGCCTCGGCTAATTGATCATTGCCAGTTTGAGATCCTCTATTAATTACCGACGTTTCTGCAGTTGCATACATAATTCTTTCAGCAAGTTGCAAAGCTTTCTTAGCTTCATAACCCCCACCCAACTTTTCCACAATAAATTCTCTTACTAAATTTTTTCTTTCATCGTCGCCATCTACATAAAAATTTGTTTCTACCTTTCCCAAAGAAGGATCATCGTCAAAACTTATGGTAAGATCTTTTTTCAACCGACTAGGGTCTGTGCCAAAATGTGCAGCAACCTTGTCGATAACTTCATCATATTCATAATTAGCCACCTGCAACCAATCCCATGCTTTATCAATTGGTAATCCATTAGCCACTATTTCTCGATCATCTGCGGTTTTAATGGCAGTAAAGAAAAACTCCATAACTTCTCTTGATAAATCATGATTTCTTTCGTAAGCAACTTGTGCTGCTTGACCTATAGTCATTCCGCCAGATGGTGGTTGCTCAATCCAACCGTTTGCCCTTCTCATCAAAGCATAACAATCAACCAATGCAATCCTTGCTCGTACTTCCTTGGCAACCTCAGGACTCAATACATGTATAATTGATTCCAAATAATGCACCCTGTTAGCTATTGCATAGTCACCAGTATCTCTATTAGATGCCTCCAAAGTATCAAGCATTGACCTTACATACCTTAATTGAGATTCTGGGTTGGTCGGAATCTCATTGCTAGCAGAAGCTTCAGTCAACTCTTGGCCATTATTCACTTGCTGTACTTTTTGTAATCGTTCCGACAAATACGCCAACACAGACGCTCCTTCCTGGTCATCAATTTTTCCATCCATATGTTCATCTGATATTTTTGCTGCCAGTCTGGCTGCTACTTCACCTCTATTCATACCGGCAGCCACCTGTCTATCAGCACTAGTCATCAACTGTCTTAATCGTGGGTCAGCCACAGCTGACTTTACCGCCACCTCTCCCAATCCCCGCAACTTCTCCCCTCCCAAAGCTACATATCTTCTTTCAACGCCAGTTGCATCTTTTGCTGTTACTGCTTGTCTGATTCCCGAATCTACTCCCACTTGCCCTACCGTTGCCAATGCTGTCCCGTCCACAAAATCATTCCATACTTCTTTTGCATAATTCCTCTGGACATTATTAAACCTTCCACTGCCATCTTCTGCCACAAACTTTACCATCTTTATGTTTTGAACACCTATGTTGCCAAGCTGTCGGTCAAAAACAGTAAATAAATTATTCAACCTATCTCTGGAATCATTTTGAACACTAGTATCTGCAGAAGTCAAACCATCCATAATCTTGGCAACCTGAATAGCTCTATTGGAAATTCCCTGATTCTCGGGCTTAATTAGATTTTCCTGGGTTCTTTTTATCGCAAACTCTTGGGAAAAAGATTCTCCGCCACTTCTTTCTGTCATATAGCCCATATTATATCACTTCCCACTAAAAATTTAGCAATCCTTTCCTTTACGCTATAATTTTTACATGGCCTCAACTGTTGAATCTATCGACCTTCATCTTCGCACTTACCGCTCTGCCCTCCAGTCCACCCTCGAACTTACCATTCACTCCCTCACCAATTCCCACCTTAAAATGGAATCCATCCTCCACCCTCACGGCTCCAACCCAAATATCATTGATACCTCAGCCTTAATTTATTCCGTTTTCCGCCTCCCCACTTCTATTGACCTCACCACCAAAGTTCTTATTGGTCAAACTCCCGAAGTTTTCGCCCAATCAGGCTATCCCAATATTACCTCCTGGCCCCGTGTTACTTCCCTAGCCCGTCGCCGGTCAATGCATTTTAGTAAATCCGCCGGACTTCTTGCTTGTTTTGCCGGTTCCATTTCTGATGTCGATGATCTGGTCAATCTACTTATTGCCTATCAACATGAGTGGAATAAATTCCATGATTTAATCACCCAAAAATATCCGGACTTCCCCAAAGTCACTCAAGCACTCGAAAATAATACTCTGCATACTTCCTTAGATGTTAGTCAGGATGATTGGCACCGTCTAACCACCGCCCTTGGTCCTTCCTGGAAAACCCGCCTCAAGCGACTATACCAGCACAAAATCAATCTCCGCCTCCAACTCCTTGCCGGCTCCTGGATCGACTACACCAAAACTACCCAACGTTGGTGGAAAAATATCGCCACCACCACCGCCGACAATTTCCACATTTCCCGCCAAAACATCTATTTCGTCTCCAGCAATTCTCACAGTTTATTAAATTTAATCACTGGTTTTGCTCCCAAAAATCAAAAAGATATTGTCAAATCCATTGAAACCGTTCAGCCACAACTTTCTGCCATCTGGCAACAAATCCAAACCAAAGAAAACTTCCTCCACCCCAATGATTTTCTTTATTACGCTTCTAAGTTTTATCTAAACAATCCCAAAAACCAAATACTTTTTCAACAACTTCAATCTCAGCTTGGCATCATTTCTATACCAAGCACCCACTACCTGGACATCAACACTCAAATATTCCCCCTAAAGACACTTGCAAACTCCCGACATCTTGATTCCCGTCTCAAAATTACTAAACCTTCTCTCCTCAAAAAATCGACATCCCTTATTTTTAATATCGATTACCCTCTCGGTTTTAGCGCCTATCACATCCTAAATGAAATTCTTGAAAATGTCCGCCAAATTAAAGGTGTCTATATTTTAGGTAAAGCAGCTGTCCTAAATAGCGAAATCGGTGATATTCAAATTCCTCGGGTTGTTTTCGACGAGCACACTCAAAATACCTATATGGTCAATAATTGTTTTAATACTTTCTTTCCTTTTCCAAACCATCAGGGTTCCATTCTTACCCACCAAAAAGCTGTATCTGTTCTGGGTACTTTTCTGGAAAACGAAGCTCTCCTTCAAAAATATTCCGAAAACAATCTGACCGTAATCGAAATGGAGGCCGGTCCTTACCTCAGTGCCATTACCGAAGCTGCCTACGACCAGCAAACCCCAAAAGACACTATTGTCGATTTAAACAACGCTCCCTTCGATATTGGGATTATCAACTATACCTCCGACACCCCCTACTCCAAAGCCAAAAACCTCGGCTCTCACAGTCTGTCTCTCAATGGAGTAGAACCGGTTTATGTCAGCTCGCTTTCAATTCTTCAACGCATCATCAATCTTGAAGAATCCCAAGGTTCATAAGCCTATTTTCTTCTTAGTCTTTTTCATTAACGCCTCAAATTCATCTTCATCCAAACTTTCTTTTTCAACCAACACCTTAGCTATTTCATCCAAACTGGCTTTATTTTCTTTTAATGTCTTTCTGGCTTCATCCAAAGCTGTTCCGACCAGTTTCTTAATTTCATCATCCACTCGGGACATCATCACATCCGAAATTCTCGATGGTTCCATATAAGCCTTACCAAAGTCACTCACATCAACTTGTGGTCCATAATTCACTGGACCCAAATCTGACATACCCCACTCCACCACCATATCTCTGGCAATCCTGGTTGCATGTGAAATATCCGAAGCTGCTCCGGTTGTAATATCACCAAAAACCAATTCTTCAGCCGCCCTACCACCCATTGCCATTGCCATTTGCTTAATCAGTCTGTTTTTAGTTTCATGCACCCGGTCCTTCTTTGGTGGTACCAATGTATATCCCAAAGCCATTCCCCGGGATACAATCGACACTCTGTGAACCGGATCCAAATCCTCCACATAGTTTACAATTGCATGACCGGCTTCATGATAAGCCGTCATTAACCTGTCTTCTTCGCTCTGTTGCCGTCTCTTTTCTGCACCCAGCTTAACTTTCAGTGCCGAATCTTCGATATCTGCCATATTAATTTTAGTTCTATTTTGCCTGGCTGCCGAAATCGCTGCCTCGTTTAACATATTTTCCAGATCAGCCCCGGAAAATCCCACTGTTCTCCTAGCTACTGCCTCCCAATTAACTGATTCTTCAAACGGCTTACCGTTAGCATGTATTTTTATAATGTCTTTTCTGGCTTCAATATCTGGCATCTCCAAAATTACTCTCCTGTCAAATCTTCCTGGTCTCAATAAAGCCGGATCCAACAAGTCTCCCCGGTTTGTCGCTGCTAGTACTACCACTGCCGTGTTTGCCTCAAATCCATCCATTTCTACCAATATTTGATTTAGCGTCTGCTCCCTCTCACCATGCCCGCCATCCAAACCTCCTCTCATTCTTCCAATTGCGTCAATTTCGTCAATAAAAATTATTGCTTTCCCTGCCTTTTTAGCCGTCCCAAACAAGTCCCTTACCCTACTTGCTCCTACTCCCACCAGCATTTCCATAAATTCTGATCCCGCCATTGAATAAAAAGGTACACCTGCTTCTCCAGCTACTGCTTTGGCCAAAAGCGTCTTTCCTACGCCCGCAGGACCCACCAAAAGCACACCTTTAGGAGCTCTTGCTCCAACTTTTTTATACTTTTCCGGATGTTTCAAAAAATCAACAATTTCTTCTAAATCCTTTTTGGCCTCTGCCACTCCAGCTACATCCTTAAAACTAACATCCTGTTTACCCTTAACAAACAACTTGGCCGTTGACTTACCAAACCCAAATACTCCTCCTGATCCGCCGCCTGTCTGCTTTCCCAAAAACCACAATATAAATAAAATCGGTAGTCCCACGGTTAAAAATAAACTCAAAATATCTCCAAACAGTTTCCACCCCTGCCTGTTTTCAATTTCAAATTCAATATTTGCCAAATCTATGTCTTCCCTTTGTAAAGTCTCGGTCATTGATGATCCGGGCTCCTTTTGTGCCATCAGCACTCTGTCCCCCTCTTTAAGTTCCACCATTATTTCGTTATCCATTACTGTCACCTTATTAACTTCATCTTTTTTTATTGCCTCAATCACTGTTGACAAGGGTGCTCTGACAATTTCATTTGGAACAAACATTTGCCTCAAACTTGACAAAAGCCAAAATCCCAACACCATGTATACTAAAAATCTCAAAATCGAAGCCGGCCCCAATTTAAATTGCTTTATCTTGGTACCTTTAGGCAATTTATTAATAAGCTCCTTTGGCAACTTCACCTCATTTTCTTTCTTTTTAACCTTTTTGCTCTCGTTACGGCTATCGCTTAACAATATTTTTTTAATCTTTTCCCACCAATTTTCATTTTTCTGCATCGGATTATTATAACATCAATTTGAAGCTAAAATTGCCTGATTTTAAACACCTCCAAACCCAACACTGCCTTATTACCGCAAATAATCCGTATTTTCCCCGCAAGACAATTTAAGTAATTCTTCTCGATTGTCATTTTTACCCTCTCTTACCACAAATTTATGATTGCATTTTTGGCAAGAATACATAATCCTAAAAATATTTTTTTCATAAACAACCGATATCGGTATCATCATTCCCAAACACCTACTTTTTCTGTCACCAGGTATCAATTTGTCCACATGCCTTCCCCACAAACAAAACGGACAATGGTCCGTGTAACCATCTCCTTTAACTTTTTGGCCACAGTTTAAACATACAAAGTCTTCTATTTTCCTGACAAAATTCTTCACTTACTCAGCTCCACCCCCATTTTTATATCAGTTTCCAGTTTTTGGTTAAACAGAAGCTTCCCTCCTACCAAGCTGGCAGTAGGCTGCACTTGCAACGGCTGCCACCCGGTAGGCATTGATAATAGCGTTACCAACCCGGTATCCCCAAACCCCGGCTGCCTTTGAATATAATGAATATAAGAAAATTTGTCTTTATTGGTAATGTTAATTTCACTTGAATATCTTACTTCAACTGTCTTTTTGCTATTAATTGGAACGGTCACCAAAAAACCCAACTCTGTCTTTGACCCCAATTGTTTAATATTTAAATCTTCCCGCCCATAAACCTTCACTGATTCTGGCCTGTCAGCATCGCTAATACTTACCTGGGCAATATTAATATTGTTTGGCAAGTACAATCTCAGGTAATTCTTATAATC
Source organism: uncultured Gammaproteobacteria bacterium (assembly GCA_964516555.1). Lineage (GTDB taxonomy): Bacteria > Patescibacteriota > Microgenomatia > UBA12405 > UBA12405 > CAZFAI01. Next base: position 3,928 of record CAZFAI010000019.1, on the reverse strand, counting down.
ACCCCCCGGCCAACCGTTGTTTTTGGCCGTGTTCTCATAATTTATCTTAACCACCCTGGCAACCGACCTTTGACTGATATCTATCACTTGTTCAATGTTTCTATAAAGAAAATAATTAGCCTTATTCACTCCCACATTAGCTTCCAGCACATATAAATAATCGCTCACACAATCCTCGTTTCTACATTTCCCCGAATACATCGACCCATCCCAACTCATCTCTGCCATTTTCCTTGCTGCCTCTTTATCATTTAAAGCCATTTGCAAATCATTACTTAAAAGCATCTTAATAAACACCCTCCCCAACTCCAACTTTTTATTGCTTGGTAACAATTTAATTTCCTCAAATAATTGTTTGCTTACTCCGCCCAAAAAACTGGCTTTTTGTATAGACCCGGGGAAAAACTTTGTCTCAGCATAAAACTGAGCCTGTTCATATAAATTATCCTTATTTACTTTCTCATTAAAGTCTACCACTTGCACCTCTCCTACAACCGAAAGAATTTCCCTAGCTACAGCCAAATTTATACCAATAACTCCATCCACCTTTTGATTAACTGACTTTTCCAAAAACCATTGAATTTGTGCCGCCGAAACCAAAAAATTGGGATTCCAATTGGCATCCCTCAAAAACCACCCCGCTTCACCCAAATGATCCCTGATCTCTGTTGGCGGTTCTACATGGCCTTTTAGCTGTCCGTCAATTTCATAAACATCCTTCACTTCAAATTTCAGTAATTTCCCGCCCTGAAAACTCAAGAAGCCCACTGATCCGATAAAACCACCATTGGGTCTCAACTCGCTTTCATTTTGGAGTAATACCAAATATTCCCTCCTTGTTCCATCCAGTCCCAACAATTCATCAGCAACTTCCAAAAAATGACTCCCCAACTCCAGATCTTTTCGCAACACATCAAGCCTTTTGGCCTCTCTTTGGGGAACCGACCGCCACCTGGTGGGCAAAAACGTCCAATCTCCACCCAGTCTTGCTTGTACTACCCCTGTTTCTTCCATCAATATATTCAGGTTCTTTCTCATCAACTCAAGCTCTCCTTGAAAAGAAATTTCGTTTTCTCCAAACAGAGCCCCACTCATTGACTCACTTGATCTCAGAAGCTCCATCCCCGTCAATCCCGCAGAAAATGCACCCTCCCCTACTCTCAGTATCTTTTGGTAGTTTCTAATTATTCCGATTTTATTTAACCCTATTTCATCGAGCTTTCCATCTGTTTTTTTAATTCTTTCTGCGCCTTCCCTAAAAATTTCTTCTGATTTATCGTATTGCCTACTCTCGATTAAACTCAATCCTTTTTTAATAGTCCTGTAGCTGGCAAACCCCACCACCCCCAACCACACCGGTATTGCTAAAAATACTAGCAAAATTGATGTCAATACTGCCTGCCAGTAAATTTTTAACTTTCTTTTTTTTCTCGGAATTTCAATCTCTGTCAACACCGGCTCCTTTATTTCCTCAATCTCCTTTTTAACCACTATCGGTTCCTCATCAAAATCTTCTTCCTCAACAACTTCCTCCTTAGCTACTACTTCCTCAACCAGCTCCTCATCTTCTTGTTCTATTACTTCCTCTTCTACATCATCCACGCTTTCTTCTTCCACTGGTAATTCTTCCTCCACTACCACCTCAACAAACTCTTTTCTTGTTTCTTCCGCCCCTTTTTCAACCTCCACCAAATTTTCAACCACCACATCACTCAATGTTTCTGTTGTAATTGTTTTCTTTCTCCTGTTCTCCTCGTCAATTTTTGAAAAAAAATACTGTAAAGTTTCTCCAATTCCCTCCCGAAAACTCACCACCGGTTGCCACCTTAGTTTTTCTCTTGCTCCACCCACCTCATCCTCACTTTCTGTTTCAATATTAAGCTTTTCCTGGATTACTTTCATCTTAGTCATCTTTGCTTCATCTATCAATACTTCGGCAACTTCAGCCGAACTTGTTTCCACCCCCCAAATCTTAAATATTTGACCATCTGTACCCGACAAAAAACTGGCTCTCAAAATCACCTCTACCGTATCCTCGACGTTCAATAATCTATAAACCTCACTCACATGCGGCAAAATCAAATTTTCATTTTTTACCGATTGTCTTATTGCTCTCGCCAAAAAACCTTCTTCTTCCATTCCTGCCCCATACACCCCATATGCTTCCACCACCCTCCAATTACTTTCTCTTTTTATTAGTTTGTTTATAACTTCTCTGCCTACATTTTTCTTGTTCACCGCCACTACTGTCAATTTTGCTCTTTGCTGCTCTGCTATATTCCAAACATCCTCACTCCCGACAAAATCAAACACATAACTAGCCTTAACTTCTACCTCATCTAGACTTACTCTGTATTCATAATTTTTCTTCTCCGACAACCCCTCGGCATATTCCCCCACTCCCACCACATTAATATCTCTCGACAGCAATAATGCTGCTAATTTCTTTGCTACAAAATGCTCAATTCCGACAATAATCGCAGTCGGTAAAGCTTTATTCATAACAAACATTTTAATCTAAAAATGTCTCTCAAACTAGCTGCGGTAAATTATCGGTTAATATGCGGTAATTACCTTGTTCATGTTGTAAGTATATACTTCGAGCTCTTGCTTGTTACGTGAAAAATTGTAAGTACGTGTTTTTGAGGTTTTTTGGCAAACGTATCAATATTTCTAATACTAAAAACAGTATAGACAAGCTAATTATCTCTCAAAATTTCTGTTCGGACCCTCCATGGAAGGCACGTTAAAACCAAAAGATTATGTAAGTATTTTAGATAGGGAACTACTACAAAACTAAGCTACCGATTCTGCTTTTCTCACGTTCAACCATACCAATATAAAGGAAGTAGCTTCAGTCGCCACCGTCACCCAAGCCGCCCCACTTATCCCGTAAATTGGTATTGTTACTAAATTTAAACCGATATTTACCACCAATACTGTCAATCCAATTTTCAACATATTCATCTGACCTTTATTGGCAATTAGTTTAAACCCCAAAAGATGGTTTATGTAGGAAAATGACATTGCTAAAAGTAAAATCCGAACGATTGCCACTGATGGCAAAAATTCGCTCCCGGCCAAAACTTCTATCATCCACGGCGCCAAAATATAACCTATCGGTAAACCAAACAGCAAAACACCCAAAATCATTAGCTTTGACCAAGCCATTAATTTTTTCTGGTCAGTAATTTTTGAGGACATCATGGGGAAAATGCTGCTGACAAAATAATAAGCCGGTTGGAGTAGGGTAGCGTAAATCTTATAAGCCAAACCATACCAAGCCACCTCTCTAATCCCAACTAACCGCTCAATCATTAGCGAATCTACTGCCCGATCATATGAAGCAAATACCAACAAATACACCCCCATCGGCCAAGATTCTTTTAGTAAGTTTGCAATTTCCTTTTTGTTAGCCCAATAAATTCTTTCTATTAGTTTTAGGCTTTTTACCACTACAGCGCTCAAAACCAAACTGATAATTCTGGCTATAATTAATAGTCTAAATACCAACAACAAACTCAACTCTTCACTGTTTAACCACAAAAATCCCAAAAACAGTAGGGGAAACAAAGCCTCGATTGCAACCTTCACTTCCATCCTCATTTTTGTTTGCCAAATAATTTCTATACTTCCGGTAATTGACGTAAAAAAAATCATCACTAAAGCCAAATTCGCCTCCCTCCTCATCAAAAAAAAGCCATCCCACAAATTCACAATTACCAAACCTATCACAAAAACCCCGATGCTTAAACCAAACCTTAACCAGCCGGTCTGTACCCACATTTCCTGTCGTCTTCTCCCGCTCAAAACACTGGCTTCTCTAACGCCAATAATTTTTGTTCCGAAATCTGCCAATGAATCCAGAAATACAAATAGGGAACTTATCAAAATAAACATCCCGTAAACGTTTGCTCCCAAATATCTG
>CAZFAI010000018.1:1445-17302 GCA_964516555.1 uncultured Gammaproteobacteria bacterium | reverse complement strand
ACGGCTTAGGACCGTGTGGAGCAATCCGTGGAGGTTCAAATCCTCTCTGCGGCACACATTTTCTGCTAAACTTATTACTAACATGGGCTTACTTTATCTAATTCTATTTTTAGTTAGGCCAATAATTGCACAAGAACCCACTCCGCCATCCTCCCTAGACCTATACAGGCAATATAAAACCGACTATTTTTACCAATACAATATTTACCAAACACACTTAAATCAATACTCCGAAAAAAAACAAATTGATCTGACCTACAAGTCAATAACCACTCAAAAAGAAAAAAACGAAGCCTTCGTAAAAGCCTTTATCAGTCGAAATTTAAGTCTTGAAACTTATTGTCGCACCCTTCGCGTTAAACTTGAGATAAACAAATCCATCAACCCCGACAACACTCAACAAATTCAGGATAAATTAAAAGATTATGAAAAACTGTTACTCAAAATGAACCAGGATATTTCCGATATGGACATTTCAAACAACAAACTTTTATCTGAAATAAATAATGATTTTCAGGACAAATATGAAAAAGAATTAAAACCAATAATTAATTCCGCTCTGGTTGAAGATTTGATTAATTATAATCTGACGCTTATTGACACAATTAACAATTTGACCCATATTATCAATCAAGAAAACGAAGATATGCCAGACGTTCTCCATGTCACCAAAGTAATATCGACCAAAGCTCAAACCTCCAAAAACGAAGTTATAAGAAAATCATTGCTAGAAAAAGAAGAGTCTACTGCTATAAACTCCAACTCCTATGGTAGCTCGATTGAAAGCCTGGAAATAATTAACAATAATATCCTGGAAATGATTACTGAATTAAAATCTACGATAAAATAAATGAAAAAAGAAGACTTGTTATATCAAAATATCGACCAACCTCGGGAAAATCCTTTTGCGCCAACCCAAAAGCCATCAGCAAAACCATCTTTTACATTCCTCAAACAACCCAGAAATCTTATTCTTGTATCTCTATTGTCCTTGCTTCTAATACTCTCTCTTCTGGCTCTTTTTGTTAAGAACCCGGACACCGATACCAACCAACCGGTCGTTCCCACTCCAAAACCCCCAGAGCCAACACCCACTACTATTATTTTAGAAAATAAAACACCTCTCCAACAATCATTTGATAAACTGGATACCACAATAAACTCATACGATAAAATTCCCCAACCTCAGATAAAAAATGAATTAGTATTCTAGCTATTTTCTCGAAAGATACGCACCATTCTCAGTACTGATTGAAATTTCATCACCCACTTTAACAAACAATGGCACCTGAACTCTTGCTCCGGTATCAACCACTGCTGTTTTCATAGCTGAAGTTGCAGTATCACCCTTAACCGAATTCTCTGCTTCCACCACCACAGTAAAAATACTTTTTGGCAAAGTCACCCCCACAACCTTTTCCTCATAAAACTTAATTCTGTATAATGAACCCTCTTTCAGATAGACCTTGTCATCACCAATCACTTCTTCAGGAACCATATATTGCTCAAACGACCTAGGTTCAATAAAAACATAGTTCGAGCCGTCATAATAAGAATATTCCGCTTCATGCGTTTCCACCAAAACTTCTTCTACTTTTTCTCCGGATTTATAGGTATATTCAACAACTCTTCCGGTGTTAAGCGACTTCAATTTAGTTCTATAAAACGCCGATCCTTTTCCGGGAGATACAAAAGAAATATCAACAATCATGTGGGGTTCATCGTGGAACATCACATATATTCCTTTTTTAAATTGAGCTGTTGTTATTAGTGCCATGAAAGTTATTCTATCACTTGAAAACAAAAAAATCCCAGAGCATGCTTTTTAGAGGAGCCACCCCGGGATCTAAAAAGTAATATATCAGAATATTATAAGTATGTCAAATACAAATTAGATGCGTATCAGTAATTACCTGATTCCATTTCATTAATGAATTGTTGTACTCCAAAAGCCCATGATCCGTTAGAGTGAGGACAGTATTTATTCATGATTAATTCGGGAGTATTTAATCCTTTATCAAAATATTGTCTTTTTAAATACTCTGCAAAACTGTTTAATGCCAATTCATAATTTTCAAATTTTAAGGTTCCGCTACTGTGTATCCCATAACCCCAACAATTATGAGACCCCTCTGGTATTTTTTTACACAAGTTTGATTCCTGTTGAGCTATCGCCACAATCCAGTAATATTCAAAACCATATGTCTCTGACAATTGAAATATTAATTCAGAGTAAGAAGCCAGGGGAGATTTATACTTTTCTAGATATCTTCGTATAATTTCAGGTCTGGCATCCTTGGCAATGGCCAAATCCTTCTGTCCCGGCTCCCTTTTCTCATCGTCTCCGTTTTCCCCAATTAATACTTGGCTTGAGTCGGCAATCTTAACAACTCCCTTTATATCCTGTTTTGGCAAGAATATCATCATTTCCCAAAACAAAAAAAATATTGAAAGTATCCCCATAAACCCCAAGCAAAAAGCTCTAAGCATCAGCAAAATAGCTCTTTTCATTGCTCCATGTTATCATAACCCTACCTATGAAAACAAATAATTCCAACCTTAGCAAACTTGATAATGGCACCTTCACTCTTAAAGTTACCTTGGATCAAAAAGAAATAGAAAACGAGTACCAAAATATATTAAAAAACGTCCAAGCAAACCATAAAAGCAAGGGCTTTCGCCAGGGAAAAGTACCACTCAATATTGTTGAAAAAGAAATATCCCGCGAAAAAATTATTGAAGAAATGTTGTCACACCTCTTGAGTCACAAATACGAAGATCAAATAAAAGAAAACGATATAAAACCAGTTTTACAACCGCAAATAAAGATATTAAATCCTCCGCTAACTCTGGGCAAAAGCTGGGAAATAGAAATAACTAGCTGTGAATTACCCAATATAGAATTAAATGAGGACTACCAAAATAAGATAAAAAGCATTAACAATACCAAGGCTAATGGCAAACTAAATAGAGAAGAAAAATTAAACAAAATTCTTGAAATAATTGTCAACTCCTCTAGCGTCACCATGCCTCCGATACTGCTTGAAGCTGAAGTTGAAAGAAAACTTGGCCAATTAGTAGACCAACTTAATCAGGCAAAATTAACAGTCAACCAATATCTTCAAAACAAAAATCAAACTTTGGATCAATACAAAGAGGAAATTAAAAAACATTCAATCGAGGAATGGAAAATTAACTTATCCATAGACTACATTGCTAAAAAAGAAAATATCGAAATTAAACCCGAAGAAGCCAAGGCTTATTTGGAAAAAAATCCCCAATTATCAGAAAACATTAACCTCTTGTATTACATACTTATCCAGGAAAAAGTGTTTGACTACCTACTCAACCTAAAATAGACTCTTTTTTTAACCTATAATTATCAAAATTTTAAGCTTCGTGTGCTATAATACTGCTCATGGCAGGTGGGTTTGGATCCAATTTCGATCCGAAAAACTATAAACACAAAAATAACGGATTTACGAGTGAAATACTAAAAAGCACTGGTACGTCCAATTCTTCTCCGTCAATACCCGAATCACCCAAAGAATTTTCCCTGAGGGGCGTGCTTGGGCTAGGCCAGAGTATAGAACTGACTAAAAGTCGTCAACCGTCCTCTGAAAAACCGGGCAATTTACTTTTTAGCCATCTGGAAAAAGAACACCAATCGGCAATTTATAACCACGATCAGGCTATTCAGAAAGAAATTGAATCAATAAGGTCAGAAATTGCTCTACTTGTTGAATCTTCCGAACAACTTGATACTGAAATCGCCAAAGTAGCACTTGAACCCTCAATAGATAATAGTCAATATCAATTAAACTTCTTACAAAGAATGCGAACTCTAATAGTAAACCTAAGAAAAAATATATCCGAAAGCACTAATTGGCTTTATCTCTTTCAAACCAAGAAAAAGAAAAGAAACGCCTTTTGGAACAATGTTAAGAAAAAACAGGGTGGGGGAGAACAGTATCTCTTTAGCAGTGAACACTCAACTGCTAGATCAGCCACATAACTTCTCAATCTTTGAATTTTTCTCACCCTTTGGGTATACTATCTTCATTCAATGAGTCTGTAGCTCAGTTGGTTAGAGCGCATCGTTGACATCGATGAGGCCAGAGGTCCGAGTCCTCTCAGACTCACTAGCATGAAAACAATAACAACACCTACTTTATTGACTATTTTGCCCATTTGGGCATAATTCAATGCCTTGATGGGCTCACTAACTTCTTTTCCTGTTAGAATATACCTATATATAAAATTACAAAATGTCATTAAAAAAAACACAAAATAAACAAAATTTGGAAAAAATTCGTCATTCTGCTGAGCATATTCTTACACAAGCCATGCAAAATCTTTTTCCCAATCAATTTCTAATGGCTATGGGCCCGACTACCGAAGAGGGTTTTTACTTCGACTTCGAACCTCTTGGTGATTTTAAAATAAATGAAGACAGTTTCCCCCTAATTGAGACCGAAATGCAGAAAATTGTCGAAAGCAAATTGCCAATTACCCAAAAAGAAATTTCTCCCACTCAGGCCAAAAAAATTTTTGCCGGAAATCCTTATAAGCTGGAGTGGATAGAAGAAATTGAAAAACGAGGAGAAAAAGTGTCTGTTTTTCAAACCGGAGAAGAATTTGTTGACCTATGTGCCGGTCCCCATGTCAAATCTACTGATAAAATCGGATCCTTTAAACTTCTCTCGGTAGCTGGTGCTTATTGGCACGGCAGTGAAAAAAACAAGATGCTGACCCGCATTTACGGTACAGCCTTTCCCACTGACCAGGAGTTACGGGAATACTTGTCCAATCTGGAAGAAGCCAAAAAACGCGACCACCGGAAAATTGGTAAAGAATTAGATTTATTTAGCATCGATGAATCGGTGGGTCCGGGATTAATTCTTTGGCATCCAAAACTATCCTTTGTTCGGGAGCAAATTGAACTTTACTGGAGAGACGAACATCGTAAACGCGGCTATCAATACATTTATACGCCTCACATCGGCCAAGCCAATCTATGGGAAACATCAGGCCACCTTCAAACTTTCAAAGAAGGACTCTTTCCCCCCATGGCAATGTCATCAAAAGATAAGGAAGACACCACATCTTATTATGTCAAACCAATGAGCTGTCCCTTCCACATTCGAATCTACAAATCGCGTCCCCGAAGTTATCGCGAACTACCGCTTCGCTGGTGTGAACTTGGATCTGTTTACCGATATGAAGAGTCTGGCGTCCTTCATGGCATGCTCCGGGTTAGAGGATTTACTCAGGACGACGCCCACATAATCTGTCATGAAGATCAGTTCATAGATGAAGTAAACCAAATTCTGGATTTTGCACTAGACATCAATAAAACGTTTGGTTTTGATAAACTAAACGTCTATTTATCTGTACGTGATCCAAAAAATAAAGACAAATATATTGGTGAAGAACGTGTCTGGAAGTTGGCCGAAACCACCCTTGAAGAAATACTTAAAAATAGAAATATCGATTACAAAAAAGACATAGGAGGCGCTAAATTTTACGGTCCAGCAATTGATCTTAAAGCCATCGACGCCATGGGACGTGAATGGCAAGGAACAACCATACAGCTGGACATGAATGAACCGGCTCGTTTCGATATGAAATATACAGGAGCAGACGGACAAGAACATACTCCAATCATGCTTCACCGCACCCTTCTTGGCTCTATGGAAAGATTTGTTGCCACGCTCATAGAAGAATACGCAGGTGCTTTTCCTGTTTGGCTTGCACCCGTTCAAGTGTCAGTTATCCCAATTACTGACAATCAGATTGGCTATGCTCAAATCATCAAAAAAGAACTGGGGAAAAACAATATAAGAACAGAAATTGATGACAAATCTGAAACCATGCAAAACAAAATTCGTTCCGCCACGGCACAAAAAATTCCATACATGTTAATTGTGGGCAAAAGAGAAGCCGAATCAACCGACATGTCCGTCTCTGTCAGACAACGCGACGGTCAAAATTTGGGGACTATGCCTCTCTCAGTTCTGACCGACAATGTTATTAAACAAATCGGCAATAAAGACTTAAACCTGATAAAATAGGGAGTTATTAATAATTAAACAATAATTTGGCATATTACAAAGACTTTAGAACCATTAGAAATCGTATTAACCACCAGATAACAGCACCTACTATTCGTCTCATAGACGAAGACGGCAAACAAATCGGTGTACTACCGATTCATGAAGCTCGCAACCAATCACGCGAGACAGGTCTAGATCTGGTTGAGATTGCCCCCAAAGCTGTCCCTCCGGTAGTCAAACTAATTGACTACTCAAAGTTCAAGTATCAGGAAGCCAAAAAACTTAAAGCTGAAAAGAAAGGCATAAAAGGTGGTGAGCTAAAAGAAATTCAAATGACACCTTTTGTCGGACTTAGTGATTACGAAACTAGGCTAAAGAAGGCAAAAAAGTTTTTATCTACTGGAAATAAAGTCAAATTAAGTATAAAATTCCTTGGTCGCCAAATTACCAGAAAAGAATTTGGCTATAATCTTGTAGAGAAATTCAAATCCGATTTGATACAAGAGGCTGTACCGGAGGGTGAGCCTAGACTTATCGGCAAAAGATTAATCTTTACTTTAACTCCGGCCAAAAAACCCGGAGATAAAACGAAAAATGAAGAAAGCAAGCAAGAGACTGAAAATTAGAAAATCTGTCAGCAATAGATTTGAAGTAACCAAAACCGGCAAGGTTTTGAGGATGTCTTCATTCAACAGGCATCTTCGCCGGAAGAAATCAAAAAAACAACTTCGTCGTCTTAAAGGCAAACAGCCTGTTATGGGTAGATTTGCCGTTAAAGTTAAAAAATTACTAGGTAAAGCTTAACAAAATGAGAGTCAAAACAGGTACAGTCAGAAGAGCTGCCCACAAAAAAGTCTTAAAAATGGCCAAGGGTTATTGGATGACCCGCCACAAAAGATTTAAAGTTGCCAATGAAGCCGTCATGCATGCCGGCCAATATGCTTACAATGGTCGCCGAATCAGAAAACGTGATCTTAGAAGAACTTGGATCGTCAGGTTAAACACAGCCTTAGAACCCTTTGAAATTAAATACTCCGTTTTTATCAAAAAATTGAAGGACAACAACGTCACTCTAAACCGAAAAATGTTGTCAGAAATTGCTATACATGATTCAGATACTTTCAAATCCATAGTAAATTCTTTAAAATAAGTCATGAATTTAACACTCTCCGCCTTTTTCTTTTTAATATAAGGCAGGGGAGTCTTGTAAAAATTTCAAGCTCTCCGAAAAACGGAGAGCTTTTTTTATAGTATGTACGACTTAACAAAATTATTAGAAGAAGCAAAATCTGAAATTAACAAAGCTGATACTACCTCCGACCTGGAACAGGTCAGAGTTAAATTTACTGGACGAAATGGAATTTTTAATAAATTATTTTCTGATATCAAGAATATCAGCCCGGATAAAAGAAAAAGTTACGGACAAAAACTAAACGAACTCAAAGCTGAAATAGAAATACTGTTAAAAAAAGAAGTAGTCGAAACTTCCAAAACAGATCATGCTAAAGTTTCAAAAACAGTCTTTAGTCCCGTTAAACTGGGACACCTTCACCCCATAACCATCACCGAAAACACTATCAACGATCTTTTCCGTAAAATGGGCTTTTCGATATATGATGGTCCCGAGATTGAAACTGATGAATTTTGTTTTGAGCGACTAAATGTCCCAAAGGATCATCCCGCCCGGGAACTACAGGATAGTATATATATAAAAGAACCCGACATTCTACTTCGTACTCAAACATCTTCAATTGAGGCCAGGCTTTTGGCTTCCGAAAAACCTCCATTTAAAGCTGCCTTTCCCGGTAAAGTCTACCGCAATGAAAAAGTTACCAAAAGTAATCACTTTACCTTCCACCAATATCAGGGAGTAGCTGTCGACAAAGACATCAGCCTAAAAGATCTGATAGGAGTATTTAACATTCTTTTCAAGCATTTGTATGGTCCCGATGTCCAAGTCCGATACAGATGTAAATATTATCCCGAAGTTGAACCCGGATTAGGCCTCGACCTCAATTGTTTCAACTGCCATGGAACCGGTTGCTCTTTATGTAAAGGCGCCGGTTGGATTGAAATGGGTGGTGCCGGAATCATCCACCCCAATGTGCTATCCATGGCAGGAATTGATCCCAAAAAATGGCGTGGTTTTGCCTTTGGATTAGGTTTGGACCGCTGGGTCATGGCCAAATACAACATTAAAGATATTCGAACATTATCAGGTGGTAATCTGGCCTATAAACCTTACCAGCTATGAAAATAATTTACCCACATCTCCAAAAACTACTACCAAAACTCCGGGCAAATCCAAAAGATACTGGAAATCAATTGACCATGATTGGTCATTTTATGGATGGATTTACAGTAATAAAAAACGAGCCAGTTATCAGCCTGGAAGTCCGCCAAAACAGGGGAGACGCCCTTTCGTATTACGGTATAGCCAAAGAGTTATCAGTCCTTCATCAAATTCCTGTCCGCACCCCAACAACTTCACTACCCCAAAGTACAGAAAACTTCAACTTGCCCATAGAAATTAAAGCAGTAAAAGACGTTAAAAGAGTATTAGCACTCAGAATCTCGAATGTAAGTGTCAAAGACTCTCCAGCTTGGCTACGGGAATTTTTGGAAAAACACGAAATCAACTCAATAAATAACATTGTCGATCTAACTAATTACATCATGCTTTTTTATGGCATACCCTGTCACGCTTTTGACACCGCAATTACAGGTAATAATCTAATTTGGGAAAACAACAATAAATACAAAGAATTTACTACACTCGACGGCTCAGTTCTGAAATTAGACAATAACATGCTTATAGTCAGCAATGAACACGAACCTCTAAGTATTAGCTTCATCGGTGGTCAAAATTCAGGCATCAAACCTACAACTAGTGAGATTATCATTGAAATGGCTGTATATAATCGCTCTCGAGTCCGGAATGATTCTCGAAAACTAAAAACCATTACTGAAGCCAGCATACGGCTCGACAAGGAGTTGGACACTGAATTGATACCTCAATCCTTTAGCTACTTAGTTAGCTTGATAATGGAATATGCCGACGGAAAAATTACCAGTAATTTATATGATAAATACATCAATAAGCCGACACCAACCATTATTCAATTCAATCCAGCCAAACCCTCTGCCTACGCCGGAATAACTATCCCGAAAGACTTTGCCCTCAACACCCTAAAATTTCTCGGATGCCAATTAGAGACAACATCAGACTCTGAATATTCAGTGACTACTCCTACTGGTAGAAAAGATTTATCTATAGAAGAAGACCTGATTGAAGAGGTGATTCGTTTCTACGGCTACGACAAAATCCCTCTCGATAAGCCACTTTCTCCTAAATCCTTTCCGGACATAACCCCCAACATACTTTATCTTTGTGATTCAATTAAAAATATATTAAGTAGTTTTGGCTACGACGAGATCCGGTCTTGGCCTCTTGTAAAACCATCATCGTTAATAACGGATTTTAATCCATCAAACTCAAAACCAATTTATACAGAAAATAGTATCAATTCGGAATTTCCCGTCCTTAGATCAAGCTTAATCTCATCCTTGCTTGGTCAAAAAGATTATTACAATCGTTTTAAATTACCAATACAACAATTTTTCGAAATAGGAAAAATATACTATCAACAGAAAGATAAATATGTAGAAAAATATTCGCTCTCAATTCATCATCCCAATTCAAAAAAACTTCTCGAGGACTACGATATTTTATTAAATAAACTTAAAATACCAAAAACAAAACCCCATATATACCAAAATTATTTGGAAATTATCTTAAATGACATCGTTGAACTTGTTGACGTTGAGCACTTAAAATCACAAAACCTCTTTAGGTCATCTCAGCACCAGAACACCAATCCCTATGAATTAACAAAACAAATTATCTCTCTTGATGCCAATGTTAATTTCGATTCTCCTCAGGAACCCCAAAAACTCTATCACCAATACCTTAACAAAATTGACAGTAATATACTTTGGCAAATGGACATTATTGATATTTATAATAATCCGAAAGATAATACTTACCGCTATACATTCAGGGTTCACTATTTCGATACAGATGATAAACAAGCAAAATCACTCCACCTTAAAGTATTTGGCTTGCAAAATTAACTCAATCGTCAACAACTACCGTCGGGACTACAGAAATGCTGGGGACCAATGTCGGAACCAAGGTCGGAGACAATGTCGGGCTTGGCTTCCAATCCCAAGGAACATCAACTCCAACAACAATTTCTCTCTCAGATGTTCTTCCGTCTTTATCCGTAACCCTTGTTTTTAAAGTGTACGTGCCCTCTTCTAGCGATAATTTTGTTTCATAAGGCCTCTCTGTCCAGGACTTTTTTTCCTGACCATCAACCCAAAGCTTAACCTCAATTATCTTTTTTATTGAGTTAGGTCTAATTTTTACATCAAATTCTTTGCCAACCGTCGCCCTATCAGACGGCGTCTCGAAATCAACTCCAACCAAACCACCTTCACGGCAATAATCTTCCGGAGGATTATATAGTTCCTTGTTTTCCTGAGTACCAATCCACCAGTCAATTCCTTCTTGCCAACGGTTCTTGCCATCTTTCGACAGGGGATCATCTTCCCGAAGTCTGTAATACTCCTTTTCCTCATAATCACCCCTGGCAATATCCTCAGGAGTAGCCATACCAAATTGCCCTCTGCAAACTTTTAGCTTCAAATGAATCGGATCCGGCACTTTTGGCTCGGTTCCATCGATAAAGTATTCATTTCGGCTGGGAAAACCATCGTGAGATGAATAGCCGGAAACTCTATCAACTTCTATGTTAACAATCCTGTCCGGAATCGGGAAGTCCTGCTTCGGCCTTTTTGGCAATTCGTGAAGCATAATTCTTCTCCATATAGGCGTTGCTCCTGATACTCCGGAAGCAACTCTCTTCATTGCAGTACTATCATTATTACCCACCCATGAAACTGCCAACAAATTAGGCGTCCAACCTATAGCCCAGTTGTCTTTTAAGTCATTAGTAGTACCTGTTTTTACTGCCACTTGATAATTACCAATAATAAGCCCGTTTACGGCACCAAACGTTAACTCACGGGCTGAGTTGTCGGAAAGTATATTAGATATCAAAAAAGCTTCCTGCGGAGACATTACCGCCTTTCCTTCAGTTTGTTTATACTCCTCCAGTACTCTTCCGTCTTTATCCACCACTTTTAATACACCAACCATCTCCACCTTTTTGCCGCCATTAGCAAATGCACAATAAGCCTTTCCCATATCAGCCATTGTAACCTCAGCACCACCCAAAGTAACAGCTAAACCAAATCTCGACAGATTTTCTTTGGTCGGCTCCAAGGTAGACATTCCCATTTCATACGCCTGTCTTAACATCTGCTCTACGCCTACGTTTGCCAACATTTTAACAGCCGTAGTATTTATGGAATTACCCAAAGCCGCTCTCAAAGACATCGGCCCATTAAACTTACCATTATAATTTTTTGGTGAATAATCTTTTTGCCCCGGACCACCTGGAAAAGTTACCGGTACGTCCATAATCATACTTGCCGGAGTAAATCCTTTTTGCAAACCGGTAAGGTAAGTCACTGGCTTTATAGCTGATCCTGGTTGTCTCAAGCCCTGAGTCACTACATTAAATTTTCCGCTTGTTTTGTCCGAAAAATAATCTCTCGACCCTACCATAGACAACACCTGGCCTGTCACTGGGTCCATAACCAATGCTGCCCCGTTACTAATCCCCAAATTTTCCGTCTTGTCAATTTCTTCGCTTACAATTTTTTGTACCTCATTGTGCAACTCTAAATCAAGGGTGGTGTAAACCTGCAAGCCCCCTCCTTCAACTACATCTTCTCCATACTTCTTAGAAAGCTCATCCCTAATCCAAAAAACAAAGTGAGGAGCTTGCATTATTGTTTTATTGTCAAAAAACTCATAATTTTTTACTTCTTCAAAGGTTTGTTCCCTTAATTCGGAACTCATGTAACCATCTTCAACCATCCTATCCAAAACACTTTTAGCTCTATCCACATATGCAGTCGGAGTACTGGAAAATGGTGAAAACACACTAGGTCTCTGGGGCATACCTGCCAAAATAACTGACTCAGTTAAAGTCAATTCAGATACCGGTTTACCAAAATATTGTTCCGAAGCGCTTCCCACACCCCAGGCAGGTCCGCCGTATGGAGACTCGTTTAAATACATCAGCAAAATATCATCCTTGTCGTATTTTGCTTCAATCTGAATAGCCAAAATTAACTCCCTGATTTTTCTGGTTACCTTCCTCTCAGATGTTAGTAAAACATTTTTTACTAACTGCTGGGTCAGAGTCGAACCGCCAATTAATCTTTGGTTAAAAATTAAATTTTTTGCAATCCGAAATGGAGTCAGAGGATCAAATCCTCGGTGTTTATAAAAATCCTTGTCTTCAATGGCTATTGTTGCTTGTTTCAGGGAATCGGGTATTTGCTCAAAAGTAACCGGAGTTCTCTTAGCATCCTTGTATACGTCATACAAAACTTCACCATTTCGATCATAAATTCTACTAGCATAGCCCTCTCTTCGGACAACTTTTGATGGGGTCGGTAAATCTTTGGAATACCAGGCAAACATAGCCACAGTTCCGATAAAACCTATAAACACCAAAGCCAGTAAAAATACTGTAAACCTATACCACAAACGTTTATTTTTTAGTGAAATATTCTTTTTGGCCAAAAATTCTCTCCACTTAATTAACAAATATTGGAATTTTCTTCGTAGAGAAATTAACTTTATTCTAATTCTATCTTTCATCTGATTAATATGCTCAAAAAAGGTGCCACACCGGATAGTAATAAAGTTACCATCCCCACTATTAAAACCACCTTTCTCAATGTCTTGGATTTCATTTTCACACTAAAATGATAACATAAATATGCCCATGGACAAGTTATCCCAGATACCCGGTCTCGGACCCAAAACCCAATCAAAACTTGAACGGCTAGGAATCGTTAGTCCGCAAGACCTTTTATTCCACTTTCCTCACCGTTATATTGACTTCTCAAAAAAAATCCCGATTTCCCATGTCAAAGAATATTCAAACGTCACCATTACTGGAATCGTTAGCTACTTTCAAAATATTTACACCCGAAGCCACAAACAAATTCAAAAAGCCCGAATTGAAGACAAAACCGGCTCAATCGAAATTATCTGGTTTAATCAACCCTATCTTTTAAATATTATCCGAGTAGGGGACAGGCTCAGTTTTGCCGGTACAGTCTCTACTTACCAAAACAAATATACTCTAATGTCACCTGAGTATGGCCCTTATAACACCGGGAAAATCATTGCCGTTTATCCTGAAACTCAAGGATTAAGCTCCAAATGGTTTCGAAAAACAATACAGCAAAACTTTATATCACTGGTAAAAGATATCCAAGATAACTTACCGGAACCAGTTCTGAAGGAGTTTCAACTAATGGGAATGTTTCAAGCTTTAAAGCAGATTCATATACCCGAATCCGATATTCTATTGACTCAAGCCCGCACCAGACTCGGTATCAATGAAATATTGTCTCTACAAAGCCAATCTTACCTTCAAAAATCATCCTGGCTATCAAAACAACCACGTCAGGTTTTATCTACAAACAAAAAAATAGATGAAATTATCAATGAATTCATAAAAAACCTACCATTTAAACTCACACCTTCACAAAAAAAGGTCTGGACAGAAATAAAAACCGACCTTTTATCTGCCAAAATTCCAACAAACAGGCTGATCCAGGGAGATGTCGGCTCAGGAAAAACCATAATTGCTATCCTTGCGGCTTATCTGACCTCACTAAACAATTCCACAACACTGCTTTTAGCCCCCACTGAAGTATTGGCCAGACAACACTACACTACAATCAAAAATTTTCTGCAAGCTCACTCTATTCCCGTCAAACTTCTAACCGGTAATTCTAAACTTAGCTTCAAAACCATCAGCCCCGGCTCAATTATTGTCAGCACTCACGCCGCTATTTATCACAAAAAAACTCTGGAAGATAAAATTGCACTTCTCATTGTCGATGAACAACACAAATTCGGAGTAAAACAGCGCTCCTTTTTATCCTCACTCAATCGTCCGCCTCACTGTTTAACCATGAGCGCCACCCCCATACCCAGAACCATTAGCTTGACCATGCTTGGAAACCTAAACCTATCTACCGTCGACAATCCACCCAAAAAACGTTTACCGATCAAAACATTCCTGGTACCAAAACAAAAAGCTCTTGATTGCTACCAATGGATCAAAAAACAGATTAAAGAAACTAAACAACAGGCCTTTATAGTTTGTCCCTTCATTAACGAATCCGAATCTATGGAATCAATAAAATCAGCAGTCAAAGAATATGAATACTTATCCAATGAAATTTTCCCCGATCTCAAAATTGCTTTAATTCATGGAAAAATAAACAACGAAAGTCGCGAGAAAGTATTCCAGCAATTTAGAAAAAATAAAATAAATATTCTGGTAACTACGCCAATTATTGAAGTTGGTATAGACATACCCAATGCCACCATCATCCTTATCCAATCAGCCGACAGATTTGGGTTAGCTCAATTGCACCAACTCCGTGGCAGAGTCGGTAGGGGGCCGGATCAAAGCTATTGCTACTTTTTTACTGAATCTGATAATCAAAAATCCCTAAACCGCCTTAAATACCTGGAAAAAAATCATCAGGGTATCAAAATTGCCGAATATGATCTAAAAACCAGGGGTCCCGGCGAAGCATTTTCCACCCTCCAACACGGATATCCTTCTCTTAAAATTGCCAACCTTTCGGATCTTAATCTAATCACCAAATCAAAACAAATCCTGGAGTACATAATAAAGTTTCAACCCAACTACAACCTAAATCAGCTCATCCTTACACCAAATCAAAGTACAAATTCCCTCATTTACAACTAAGCCTTCATAGTATTGTTTTACCTACAAACTTAGGTTAAAATACTCAACATGACAGCCTTACCTAAACATTGGCCATCAAGTCGACGTCAGGGAAAAAGACGCGCTTCTCAAACCGGTCCAAAATTACAAAAAACTGTTCTTTGTCAACATTGCGGTCAAGCTAAAATGGCCGGATATCAATGTGCTAACTGTAAACAGTGAAAAATTCACGCGATCCCAGACATATCAAACGAATAAAATCCATGCAAAAATTATTTGCCTGGAATTATGGTAATCGCGATAGCGTTGATCAAATTGAGGATATTATTTCTAAATTACCGGAAATTGATCCGATTATTTCCCGAAATGCTCCCAAATGGCCGCTAGATAAAATTAACAAAGTTGACCTCTCCATACTCAGATGTGCTTCCTGGGAATTGCTTTATCACCTCGACACGCCTCCTAAAGTAGTTATCGACGAAGCTATCGAGCTTGCAAAAGAATTTGGTACAGAATCCAGTCCGTCTTTTGTCAACGCAGTTCTTGGCAGTATGGTTAAAGATTTGAATATTTTAAATGGACAATCAAATACCAAACAATAGGCCCGAGTTACAAAAGCTACAAGAACAAATTGGCCTCTACTTCGAATCCGAAGAGACCTTATTCCAAGCACTACTCCATCGTTCATATTTAAACGAAAATAAAGACTTACAACTTCAATCAAACGAACGTTATGAATTCTTGGGAGATGCTGTCCTGGAACTTTGGTGTTCCGACACAATATTTCGTAAGTTTCCACAGTTTGCAGAAGGTGACATGACAAACCTTCGGGCTTTAGTTGTCAGAACCCTTAATCTTTCCAAAGTTGCCCAAGCAATGG
>CAZFAI010000018.1:0-1345 GCA_964516555.1 uncultured Gammaproteobacteria bacterium | reverse complement strand
CTTCGGGCTTTAGTTGTCAGAACCCTTAATCTTTCCAAAGTTGCCCAAGCAATGGGTCTCGGAAATTATGTCAAATTATCCAGAGGTGAAGAAAAACACGGTGGGAGAAGCAATCCCTCAATTTTAGCTGACACCCTCGAAGCTTTAATTGGTGCCATATATCTTGATTCCGGCTTAAAAGCAGCCAATAAATTTATGGATAAATATCTTCTTGACAGTCTAGTTGATCTTTCCGGCCAAGAAGTATTTAAAGACCCAAAAAGTATTTTTCAGGAACTTGCCCAATCCACTAAGGGGATAACTCCTCACTATGAAACTATCAAAGAAACCGGTCCCGACCACCAAAAAAACTTTCTAGTAGCTGTTTTTGTCGGTGATCAGAAAATTGCTACCGGCAAAGGATCTTCAAAACAAGAGGCCGAAGAATCCGCTTCGATTAAAGCTACCAAAATTATCAAAGATCTAGTATAATCACACACATGCTAAAAATAAAACTCGCTCCTAAAGGCAAAAAGCATCAGCGCACGTTCAGAGTGGTTGTTGCTGAGGCTAGGAGTAAAAATAATGGCTCCTACGTTGACGATTTAGGTTTCTATACACCTCAAACAAAAACCATCGATATTGATACCAAAAAACTTGAAAATTGGCGGGTAAAAGGAGCTCAACTTACCACCGGAGTCGATAAATTGCTAAATCCCGACAAATATCCTAAAAAAATAAAAGTCAAAAAAGAACCTACCGAAAAACCTACAGAAGTTACCAATGAAGCTAACCAGGAACAGGAGAAGTAATGAAAGAAACTCTTGAATATATCCTAAAATCTATTCTAAAAGAATCCTCACAAGACATTTCTGTCGAAACAAGAGACGAAGAGGGTGTTACCATTCTTGAAGTTAGTGCCCCTAGCGAAATTGTTGGCCAAATAATCGGGAAAGAAGGTAGAATAATCAAAGCAATCCGAACAATCCTGACAGTGTCTTATCCGTCACAAAGATTCAGTTTGGAAATTAAAGACTAAAAGGGTTTCCTCTCTCATATTCAACGTATTCCTTCCCCTCCAGATCAATTTTACCCACATTAGCATAGTTTTCAAATCCATTCAATCTACTGATTAAGTCCAATTCACTGCTTGTCAACATCAAATCTGTCAAGTTTAATTCGATTGCCTGAGACACTTTACGACTCTCAATAAAATAGGAAGAAACAACCAGATCTAATTCCACCAAATCCGATTTTGATTTCATGTCAAACTTATCGATAGATAATATCGGCATGCTTTTTTCCATCGCTAACAATAAGTTGATATATTCCGACTTTGGACCAAGCAAGTTAATCTTTACCGGTA
>CAZFAI010000017.1:6115-17783 GCA_964516555.1 uncultured Gammaproteobacteria bacterium | reverse complement strand
GAATAATTTTAGAGGAATACTTTTTTGGGATATTGCGGCAGAAGATGTTGACGCTATTGTCGGTGGAGGCGTTGTCAACCAGAATAAATTCAAAAGTAATATTTTTTATTGGAGTGATAGACTTTATGAGTGAATCGAGGCAATCAATTAAAAAATTTTGACCATTGAGATTTGGAATTATTATGGAAAATGACAATTCGTTATTCATCAAAGCTTGGCAGTAGAATTGTGTCGCCAACATTTAATCCTATTTCTTCTGACTTGCCGGCATTTAATTCGATTATAAATTGGGCAGGATCGGAGTTACGATATGCTTTGAGCTGAGTCGGTGGTGTATCAAGTTGTGGGTGGGCGGTGTGAATAGTTACAATACGTCCGTTCTTGTCGAGCCAGATCATGTCCAGAGGGATGAGGGTGTCTTTCATCCAGAAGGGATAGTAAGATTCGTTACTGTAGACAAATATCATGCCGCAGTTACTACAAAGGGATGTCCGGCTGGATAGTCCCCTACTCTTTTCGGACAGACTTTTGGCGATTTCCAGATCAAATTGGTGGTTTTTTATGTCTACGGCAACGACTCCTGTTGGAGCAGATTTTTTTATAAAGAGAAAATAGATAGTAGCCAGGGCGGCGATAACGGAGAGTATGATTAAGATATTTTTGACCATAAGCTTTTATTTATTTTATCCCAGGTGTGGTATTTTTTGACATAATGAAAACCATTTAACCCCAGTGATTGTTGAAATTTATGATTTTCAAGTAGCTTGGAGAGGGTTGAAGACAGATGTTTGGATGAGTTGTATTTAAAAATTAGGCCACCTTTCGACTTGGTAACTAATTCTTTTAGGGCAGGAATGTTGTTGACCACAACCGGCTTACCTCTGGTCCAGGCTTCCAATAAAACCAAACCAAAACTTTCTTCTCTGGAGGGTAGTACCAGAACTGAAGCTGAATCAATCAGGCTAGTAAGTTTATTGTCGGGAAAGCTACTGATTATCTTTATATTTTTTTTTATGTGTGGCTGTAGTCGATTAATTATTTGGGCTATTTTAGGGTAATAAAGGGTTTTTTGTCCGGCCAAAGTCAGGGTTACATTGTGCTTTTGGGAAATATCAGAAAAGGCGTCGAGTAGTATTCCAATATTTTTGTGAGCCGAAAAACTACCAATATACAGGAGGTTTTTAGCTTTGGGAAAGTTGATTTTGGTTGGGTTTATCAAAAGACTGGATTCCACACCGGCTCCGATTGAGAATATTTTATTTGAATTAACTTTATGGGTATTTGATAAAACTCTTTTTTCAAAATCGGTAAGAGCCCAAATATAATCGGATTGATGGAGGCAGTTTATTAGGGAGCTGTTTTGAAAAAGTCGGTCGTTGTGGTGGAAACAGGGAGCAATCAAAAGCCGGCATGACAATAGTTTTTTTAATATTTTGGCATATATGGGGATGGTAGTTGGGAAGGGTCCGCAGATTATCAGCTCGGGTTGGAATTGCTTTAGGTGAAAGTATGTTCTGAGGGTAGGAAGTATTTTGAAAAAAGGACCTTTTTGGAAAACTTCGAGTGCTTGAGATTTGATAAATAGATTTATGAGCTTGAGAGTACGTCTGAGGTTTTTATAAACAGGCAGACGGATAATATTTTCTGTTTGTTTGAGGGTGGTTTTGGATTGAGGATTAACAAAATCATCAGTGCAAGTGCAGTTTGAAGTGACGACCATAATCCGGTTATCAGCTTCTAAATATTTGCTTAGTTTGTGGAGAATTTTTGATCCGCCATCCGTTGCGGGAGAAAAAATATGGCTCAAAATCACAATATTCATTGATGTTAGTATATAGATAGTTTATGGAAGGGATTAAGAAAATTATACTATCGAAGCCTTTTAGGTTGTTGGTATCAGGGATACTGATATTTGTTGCCTTCAGGAGAGTTGATGTGGGTGATTTATGGAGAGGATTGAGCGTTGTGCCCTGGTGGTTTGTAGTATTGATGTTGATATACGGATTTTTGGGTGTGGCGATTGGTTCGGTGAGATGGTCGTATCTTTTGTTGGAAAAACCAAAAGTGAAAGATGTTTGGGTGTTTGTAAAGGCGAATTATTTGGGTGCTTTTTATAGTTTATTTTTATCCTCTTCAGTAGGTGGTGATTTGGTAAAGTGGCTGCCATTAATCAAAAAATATCCCAAATTAACAAAGACCCAAATTGCTTCAAGTGTGGTTATCGATAGAGTGTTGGGTTTGAGTGGATTGGCGATTGTAGCATTTTTGTCGGTGATTACAGGAAGGATTATCGGTTTTGATTTTCCAGATTATATATTTTGGTTCTTTTTGTTTTTATTTTTGGGGATGGTCGGATTTTATTTGTCAATATATTTTCTTGATTTTGAAAAGTATTTTGGGAAATATGGATTTTTGGGGAAAGCTCTGAAGGTAGCTGATTTGCTGAAAAAGGAAAAGAAGAAAAGGATATTTTTGGGATTGGCAATTTCGCTTTTGGGACAACCTTATTGGATGGGAAGCTTTTGGTTTATTAGCTTTATTTTGGGGGCGGGAATGAGCTTGGTATCGATATTGATTTTTACTCCGGTGGTTAGTTTGATTTTGACGTTGCCGATTTCGGTGGCTGGTTTTGGTGCAAGAGAGCAATTGTTTTTATTGTTATTTTCGCAATCCGGATTGGCGGCAGATAAAATTCTCTTAGTGTCAGCTTTGGGTGGTGTGGTGGGGGTGGTTAATTCGCTTTTTGGCGGATTACTGATGCTATTTTAGGTAGGTGATTTTTTCTGGCAAAAATATTTTTTGAATAAAAGAAGACACCGATTGACAACATTAACTCCCCTGTTTCCAGCCATTGATAATAATGGGTTCTTTGGTCACTGAGCAGGTCATAGTAAAAATATTGGTGCTCGTGGAGGTAGTAAAAGACAAAGAGGGTGAAAAAGAAAAAAGATAGTTGGGGTGGTGGTATCAAAACCTTGAACTTATGGTGTAATTTAATAAAGTATTTTTTGGAAATTGGCCAGGCGAAAGTGCCAAGTAGACCTAAAATTATGTAAGAATGATGAAGAATTGCCTGGAAGGGTTTTAAGTTGTGAAATGAAAATTCATTCTGAACATTGTTAATAAGAATGACTTCCGGGGTCCCAAAGCCGATAATTCTTTGGCCCCAAGATATTTCTTCCATAGCGACAAAGGTGACTGCAAGTGTGGCGAAAAGAAAGAAGTATTTTAAAATATCCGGTTGTTTGTTGAGATGCAAGTATGTTTTGAAAAGATAAACAGCGGCGCCTATATAGAGAACAAATTGATAGTATTCGATAATGTGATCTTCACTGTTAACTGTGACAAAAGTTTTGTGAGAGAAAATATACAAGAGCAAGTTAAGCAAAATAACGATTGGACCAAGAAGACGAAGAGATAAACTATTTGGATCTTCGGAATAATTATTTTTGGGATTGAGAAAGTAGATTAATCCGGTTGTGCCAGCGAGGAAGAAAAAGCTATCGGGGTGAAGTTTTAGGTGTTGGAGGATGATGGTCGGATAAGTCAGCTTGGTGATGAAAATAAAAAGAATCGACAGTACTAACGTAAAAGGGAAAAGCAGTTTGTTGTTTAGCTTTAGAAGTATTGGGGGGAGAAAAGTTTTTTTGTAGATAATTTTGTAAAGCAGGCTGGCCCAAAGAAATATGATGAATATGATTTTGACATCGAAAAGCCGTATAGCTGTAAAAAAAGGATAAAAGTAGGTGTCCAAAAATTGTAGAGGCAAAATAATTACATAGAGAGAAGCAAGGATGGCTGAAAAAAACTTGGCCCAAGATGAAGACGGCATTAGGTAGTTTATAATGAAGCTAGTTATTAATTCAAATAAAAGTATGATTTTAGTTGTAGGAGGCGCCGGTTATATAGGTTCACACGCAGTAAAACTACTCTTGGAACAGGGAAAGAAGGTGGCGGTAATTGACAATTTGTTTAGGGGTTATAGGCAAGCAATCGATACGTTACAGGAAAAACATGGTAAGGATAACTTAGAATTTTACCAAGCGGATTTAAAAGACAAAAAAGAGATGAACAGACTGATGAAAGAGCTGAAGCCGGAGGGGGTGATGCATTTTGCGGCTTTGTGCCTGGTTAACGAGTCAATGGAGAAACCTGAGGACTATTTTGAAAATAACGTAGTTGGCAGTTTTAATCTATTAGAAGCCATGGTTAAAAACGGTGTGAAAAACTTAGTATTTTCATCAACTTGTGCGGTATATGGAGAAAGCCAGTATTTGCCGGTGGACGAAAAGCATCCCCTATCCCCCAGTAATCCTTATGGTGAATCGAAGCTGATGGTAGAACAGATGATAAAGTGGTTTGGACGTGTCCACAATCTTTCCTATGTAATATTCCGATATTTTAATGTGGCCGGGGCGTCGAGTGATGGCCTTATCGGAGACAGTAAAAGGCCGTCGCAACTTCTTACCCAAAATGCTGTTCGGGGAGCTTTGGGCATCGAGGAATTTAAGCTGACTTGCCCAAAAGTTGATACGGCAGACGGGACTCCTGTGAGGGATTATATAAATGTGGAAGATCTAGCGGAAGCCCACGCCCTAGCAATAGATTATTTACAAAATGGTGGCGAGAGCGACTTGTTTAACTTGGGAACCGGAAGGGGTAATTCAGTCTTGGAAATTGTAAATCAGGTCAAAGAAATTACCGGAGCAAAATTTCCAATTGCTCAGGGAGAGGCCAGAAAGGGAGAATATT
Organism: uncultured Gammaproteobacteria bacterium; assembly: GCA_964516555.1. Classification (GTDB taxonomy): domain Bacteria; phylum Patescibacteriota; class Microgenomatia; order UBA12405; family UBA12405; genus CAZFAI01. The sequence continues at coordinate 13,031 of CAZFAI010000017.1, read as the reverse complement.
CAGAGATTTATGCAAATAACAAGAAGGCTATCGAAAAGCTTGGGTGGCAGCCAAAGAGGGATATAAAGGAAAGTGTAGAATCGTTGGTAGCGTGGTACAAAGGACACCCAAGAGGATGGGAATACTAAACTTTTGAAGCTTTCTGATAACTTGATTTGGTATTTAGTGCAGTAAAGAAGAATCCGCCGGAGAAAAACAATTCAAATACTTCCTGCCAATGGTTAAGTGTGGTTATGTCGGCGTGGGGTGATACGTAGTAAACGATGTAATCATTAAAGAAATAAAAAACAGAAGTGGCAAAAAAATAAATGAAAAGGAATGGAGGGGGAAGTATTTTCTTGTATTTTTTAAAAATTGTTTTGGAGTATTTTCGGGTTAATTTATAGGAAAATGCACCGGCTAATCCAGTCAATGTATAAGTTGTGTGAAGAATATTTTGTATCGGGCGAATATTGTGGATAGTCAATTCCTTTTGGCTATTTATTTCCCTTAAACTTTCGGGTGTATCGATGCCTAATATTCTTTGTCCCCAAGAGATTTCTTCAAAAGCTATAAATAATAAGCATGCTGATAGTACCAGGAAAATACCTCTTTTGGTTTTGGATAGGTTGTACCGCTTAAATCTTGTAAATATGTCAAGATAAATTAGCCCAGAAATTAAATAGAACAGGAATTGCAAATTCTCGTAGAGGTGATCTTCTTTGATTAACCAGCGGAAGGCGCTTAGCGAGTTGAGGTAGATAATTAGAGTGATGATCAAAACCAGTAGCGGCAGATTATATATTATGCGGTAAGTGTTATTGTTGAAGTTCTTGGGGTTTTGGTTTAGTAGGAAAACAAATCCGGAGCCTAGGAGTAAGTAGTGGAAAGAGTTTAGGCTGGAATTAATTTCACTGCCGGATATGGAGCTAATAAGGAAAAATACACCCAGGATAGGTAGAATTAGCTTGTTGTTAAAAACGATAAGGGGTTTAGGGAGGAGCCTTGTCGGGAGAAATCCCAGGCTTTGGGAAAGGACAACGGTAAATAGTGCCGATAGAATCACAAAATACATGGGTTAATGGATTTTACCCAAGGAAGAGGTTTATGGCAAGATTAGAGGAGAAGACTTTGCCATGTTTTTGTCTAATGAAATAAAAAAAAATAAATTGTAAGATAGCAGCATGAGAATTGCAGTAATTGTTCCAGTGTATAACGAGGAAAAAAGAGCGATAGATACAGTAAAAAAGATTATCAAGGTTTTTGATGGCAGAATAATTATTGTTAACGACGGATCCTCTGATAATTCCCTAACTATGTTAAAAAAGAATTTTAGTAATAATGAAAATGTAATAATTTTGGACCATGTCGTAAATTTGGGAAAGGGTGCGGCGATGAAAACTGGGGCAAGTAAAGCTTGGAAAATGGGGGTCGAGGCAGTAGTTTTCGTAGATGCAGACGGTCAGCATAATCCAAAACATTTACCTAAGTTTGCAAAAAAACTTGAAAAATTTCCATTGGTATTTGGTTACAGAAATATGAACATAAAAATGCCGTTTGTCAGAAAATGGGGTAATATTATTGCTTTGAATATGGTAGGGGCCTTATTTAATATTAAAAGAAAGGATTTATTGTGCGGATATTTGGGGTTTCGCAAAAGTGTATATAGGACAATTAAGTGGAAATCACCACGATATGGAATTGAAACTGAGATGGCGACAAAGGTTGGTAAGAATAGGCTTGCTTTTTGTGAGGTCAAAGTGGATACTATTTACATTGATAAATACAAGGGGGTTTCGATACTTGACGCTTTTAAAATATTAACCCAAATCCCCTTTTGGTATTTTTCTAAATGAATATAATTGGAGTTCAACTTATATTGATAGCCTTTGGGTTTTTTATGTTATACGTGCTTTTTTTGCACTTTAATAAAAAGAATATTGCCAGGAAAACTTTTTTGGTTTGGGTATTAATATGGTCGGTGTTCATTTTGATAGCTTTGTTTCCGCAAACATTGGAGCCGCTATTGAGAAACTTATTTATTGTTCGGGTAATGGATTTGGGAATGATTATTGCATTCATGATTTTGACGTATATAACTTTTGAGAATAATGTAAAGATGAAAAAATATGAAGAACAAATGGAAAAATTAGTTAGAAAATTTGCGTTAAAAGAAAAAAAATGAAAGTAGTATTTATAAACCCACCCTTTGGGGATGATTTTGTAAGATCAGCAAGATGGGCTGCAAAGAGCCGGGGGAGGGTTCAAAGACATCCAGAGTATGCTCTAACAGCTTTGGCGGTATTAAGAGAAGCTGGTCACGAAGTATTTTTCGTTGAAGGTGCAGCAAGAAATCTTAAAAAGAATGAGATTAAAAAGGAACTTCAAAAAATCAATCCAGAAATAGTTATTGTTCACACAACGACTCCTAGTATATATAACGACATTAGTTATGCAAAGTTGGCGAAGGATGTGTATCCTAAAGTAGTTACTATAGCAGTAGGGGCTCATGTTTCTGCTGTTCCAGAGAATACCTTAAATATTGCCAAAGGCAGTTTGGATGTTGTTGCGCTAGGAGAATATGATTATACAATAAGGGACATTGCTTCCGGGGAGAAATTTAGCAACATTGAAGGAATTGCATATATAAAGAGCGGTAAGTATTGCCAGAATAAAAGACGGGAATATCTCGATGTAAACAAATTACCTTTTCCCGCATGGGATTTAATTGATCCTTATTGGTATCATGATGCAGGAAAAAGATATCCTTTTTTAACCTTGTACAGTGGCAGGGGATGTTTTGGTCTTTGTACTTTTTGCCGAGAGACACAATTGATTAATGGCAGAAAATTGCGGATGAGAAGCCCAAAAAACGTTGTCGATGAGATTGAATATGATCTAAAATTATTTCCTTTTTTGAAAGAAATAATGTTTGAAACGGATACCTTTACAGCAATCCCAAAAAATGTGGAAGATATTTGCAGGGAGATCATAAAAAGAGAGATAAATAAAAAGATTAGTTGGAGTTGTAATGTTAGGGTTGATATAAAACTTGATTTATTGAAACTAATGAAAAAGGCGGGATGTAGAATGCTTATGGTTGGATTTGAATTTGGGACCCAGGAAGATCTGGATGCAGTTAAAAAAGGGACCAAGCTGGAACAAGCCAGGAAATTTGCTAAAGAAGCTTCAAAGTTGGGGTTTGTGATTCACGGATGTTTTATGATTGGTGCACCTGGCGAGACAGAAGAAAAGGCAGAGGCAACTGTGAAGTTTGCAAAGAGCTTGCCATTGGACACTGTTCAGTTTTCAGGAATATGTGTTTATCCTGGCACGGAAATGTATGAGTGGGCCAAGAAGAACAAGTATTTGTTAGTAAATGACTGGACTGATTGGGTTGATAAAAATAGGGAACAAAGGACAATTTTGAATTATCCTGATTTTTCGAAGGAGAAAATTGATTTTTATGTTGATAAAGGCTTGAGGGAATTTTACATGAGACCAAATCAAATATTTAGAATGGTCAAAAATATTAGAAGTCCAAGTGATTTGATGCGAAAAGTTTATGGACTAAAAAACTTTTTTGATTATTTTTCAAAGAATAAGAATGGAAAAGCAGAGAAAAATAAGTGTTAGTGTGGTTATCCCGGCTTACAATTCTTCAAAAACAATAAAAGAGTGCTTGTTATCAGTTACAAAACAGGAGTGTAATTTTGAGTTTGAGGTGGTTGTTATCGACGACGGAAGTAGTGATAATACAAAAAATATCATAAAAGATTTTGCCAAAGTAAAGTATAAATATCAGAGGAATTCTGGTCCGGCAAAAGCGAGGAATACGGGATGGAAGGCTGCAGTGGGAGATTTTATTGTTTTTACTGATAGCGATTGTGTTCCCGAAGAGAATTGGCTTATAGAGATGGTGAAGCCGTTTAGCTTGGGAAATGAAGTGGGTGCAGTAGGTGGAGCATATGATAAAACAATGAATAGTGAAAAAAAACTAGCGGTTTTAATAGGAGAGGAAATTAAATACAGATATTCTAATATTGATACGTGGACTGATGCGCATGGGTCATATAGTTTAGCGGTGAGGAAAGAGGTATTAAAAAAGGTGAATGGATTTGATGAGTCCTATCCCGTAGCTACCGCAGAGGATTGGGATTTGTGTTACAAGATAAATAAAGCAGGTTATAAGATTTACTTTAACCAAAAAGCCAAAGTAGGCCACTATCACCCGACTAATCTATGGAGATATCTTAAAACACAGTATCGACACGGATTCTATCGGATGAAACTTTATCGAAAGCATCCGGAAAAGAAGAAAGGAGATAAATATACCGGAAGTGCGAAGTGGATGATCATACTGTCTGGCTTGTTAATTGTAAATATCCTATTGGTGTTGTTGCGTGTTCAATACTTTGATTTCTTATTGTTAATTAATGTTTTATTGATATTATTTCTACAGAAAGATCTTTTTTTGTTTGTTAGTAGAAAAAGAGGAAATCTTGATTCAGTTAGTGTGGTAGTTCTCCAATTGTTCCGCGGATGGGCTTGGGCATTTGGGGCTTTTAAAGGTTTAACGAATATATATGATTGTAATAAATGATTACAGAAACCAAACTGCTGTATGGACTAAACGCACGCAAAATTTTTACAATAAAGCATATTGTTCTGAGTTTAAAGAAGTTCTTAGGAATAAAGACATAAAAGTATTGGATATAGGATTTGGAGAAGGTCAATTTCTGTTTTTTTTAGAAAACTTTGGGGTTAAAGACATATATGGAGTAGAGGTTGACAAATCACTTTATTACCAGGTAAAAAGTAAGATAGCTAGAGCAAAATTGTGTAATTCTGATGGTCTAAATTATTTAAAAGATACGAACGTAAAATTTGATTTGATCTTTTTGATTGATGTATTGGAACATGTAAATCCAAGCGAAATTATTGAATTACTGCGTTTGGCAGGTAAGGCGTTAAAGAAAGAGGGGTGCGTTATTGTAAGAACAGTGAATTCAGAGTCCGTTTTAACTGCAAATTACATGAGGTATATTGATATAACACACAATATTTCATTTAGTCAGGATTCTATAAGAACAATTTTTTATGAGGCGGGGTTTAGAAATATTAATATTAGGCCACAGCGTTTGCCAACAGGGTTTTTGTTTGTGTTAATAAAGATGTTTAGATTTGTTTGGGAGGTATTCATTAAGATGGTGCTATTGATGTATTTAGGAGAAAAAGCGATGAAATCTATACAAACACCAAATATGATTGTATATGCGAAAAAGTAATTACATAAGTGTTTTTGATGTTTGTGGAACACTAACAAAAACTAACAATACATACTCCTATATATATTATGTTGTTAGAAGCAATCCGGTTAAGTTATTTTTATTTATTATTTTGATGATGTTATTAGATATCATCAGTGTTTTTGGATTTTCTGAATTATATGTAAGAAATAGATTGGTAAAATTACTAGCTGGATACGATCGAAATTATTTAAAAAATAAAGCATTTAGGTATTGTAATACTTTATTTAATAAGGGTTTGGTTAACATTGATTTTGTTAGTATTATTAAAAAAAATTATAGAAGTTGTTATCTTCTTTCTGGGTCTATAGACCTTCCTGTTATAGAAATTGGTCGACGACTTCGTGTAAAAAATATTATTGCAACTAGCTTGCAATACAGCGGTGAAGTTTGTACGGGACGTATTAAGATGGATATACTTGGGGAGAAGTTAGATTATCTCAAAACTTTGAAAAATCGATATAATAAAAAAGAATTAAAAATTGCATTTTTTTCTGACAATAAAGAAGATGAAGTGGGGAAGAGCGTTGTTGATAGGTACATAAAAGTTATTCATGACAAAAAGGATGAAAAAACCAATCGGAATGTTTACTACTTCAATATTTATCGCTCCGATGATTCTATTACTAGTAATAATTTAAAAAGTAATTATCTTTTATATATTCCGACACTTTACACATTTTTAAGCAGACCATTATCGATAATGTCTTTGTTGTTAAAAGATATATTTATAACTTATGTAATTCTATTTCATAATAGTACTTTTAGGATGATGTCTCCAATATTGTTATATACAGTTTTTTTAACTGTATATGAAATAGGTTATTTGTTTAATGACTATATTGCTGTCAGGAGAGAAGTTAACCCAACTAGGAGACTTGACGACTCTTTTAGGATAAACTTACCATTCTTTATTATTTTGAGATTAATTTTATTATTTATTGCTTTTAAATATGCACAAATTGAACTGTTTCTGTTAGGTTATCTTCTATTTACTTTGTTTGTAATTTTGGCACACTCCTTAATTGTAGTTAAGCGCAATAGATTGTATAGCTTTTCCTTATTAGTTCTATTGAAAATCATGTATCCAATTATATTTATTTTTAAGTTGGATGGATTAATAAATTTATTTATTTTATATTTCTCTAGTCAATTGTATAGGGCGATGTTATATTTAGCAAAAGTCTTTGAATTTGAAAAAAAGTATTTGTTATTTAAATATTATTTCATAGCCGTGGGAATATTATGTATTGCAACCTTTATTACTGGTAGTTATATACATACAACTTTGCTCATATATTTATTGATTTTAAATTATGTTCTATTATTACGTCACAGATTACTATTATGAATGATATTAGGAAATTAAGAATTATGTTGATAATAATAATACCAGTAATGCTTTTTTTTATTTTTATTGTACCGCCTTTTCAAAAGCCGGATGAAGTAGTTCATTTTTATAATGCTGCAGCGATAAATAGTACATTAGACTTGAAAAATGGAACATCAAGAATAAGCAGTAAATTGATTGATTTGCCAAAAAATACCATGGCCGGGCAAATAATGCATTCTTATACAATAAAATACCCTTGGCGAATGGGATTTTATAGAGATGAGTCAACTGAGAC
>CAZFAI010000017.1:0-6105 GCA_964516555.1 uncultured Gammaproteobacteria bacterium | reverse complement strand
TTTGTCTTATTTACCTTCAGCTGTTGGTGCAAACTTAGGCTTATTGTTTGATTATCCAATAATTTCTTTGTATTTGGCGAGATTGACAAATTTATTGTTTTTTCTCGTTTGTGCTTGCTTTTCAGCCAAGTTGGTGCTTAGAAATAGCAAATCTATATTTTTGGCGTACTTAACTATTCCAATGCTGTTATTTTTGGCGACTAGTGTTGGCTATGATGCAGTATCTTTGGGGTTGGGATTATTAATGTTTGGGTATTTTGTAAAATGTATGAATGACGAAAAGTTGAGCTGGGGTGATTTTTTGAAGTTGCTTGTAGTTGGTGTTTTGTTCCAAATGGTAAAAATGGGATATTATGCTTTTGCACTTATACCATTAGTAGTTTTAGTATCTAAATGGAAGAATATTAAAGATAGGTTTAAGTATGTTGGGCTATATTTTGCTTCAGTAGTAGTGATTGCAGTCTTATTGTTGTTTGTTTTTAATACTTATAGTAGTTATGAAAGAGCTGAATCAAGTGTATCATTGCAATTAGAGCTGGTTAAGAACGACCCTGGATATTTTTTAGGAGTGATTAGGACAACGTTGAGCTTGGCGAGTTTGGAGGGGTGGGTAAAAGGATTTATTGGTTACTTTGGTTGGTTGGATTATGGTCTGCACTTTATTGTTTATTTAGTATGGTTTGGAATATTTGCCCAATTGGTTAAATCTTCGATATTCCAGAAAGGAAAGTACCAAGCTAGCTGGTTTGCAATTTTAATATTGGGGTCAATAATTATTGGTGGGATGTTTTTGATAATTAGTTCGTTTTATTTTACATGGACTCCTTTGGGTGGAAAAATAGTTGAAGGTGTGCAGGGAAGGTATTTTTTGGTATATTTTCCGTTTTTGTTGTACTGGCTTAGGATGATCTATGGAAAAATTGGAGGAAAGAATTTCAAAGTTAGTATTTTGAGTTTGTGTCTGTTTTTTGTTACTTATCAAATAGTTCATAGCACTTATTTGAGGTATTATGACTATTCGGGATTGTTTTCTAATTCACTTGCCTTTGATGAGAAGATAAGCCAACTTGACGATGATTCTTCGTTAGAATTGATTGAAATTAATAGAAACGAGTTTGTTTTTGATGTTGATGGTGCTGACAAACTAGGGGGTTTGCAATTTTATTTTTATCCTAATTTGGATAAGGGTCGTATGTCGGTTTATAAATACAGTATTTACGATAACAAGGTATGTAGTGAGGGTAATAAACAGTTAGTTTCCGGATATATTAATTCCAAGGTGGCAAGTGTGTACAGGGAATTGTTTGGTAGGATATATTCAGTTAAGTCAGGTAATATTTGTATAGAAATTAGAAGAATTACTCCGAAAGAAGGTTACAAAGAAACATATTTATATCAAGATGAAGACGGAAAATTTTTTATCGAACCTTTGTACATAACCAGGTAATCTATTTTTTGATGCTAAAATCAGATTTGCTTAAGGAAAGGTTCGGATTGTAATTTGGGTCGTGGTGTTTGTCTTGCATGTATTCACGCCAAAGTTTGATTACTTTAGTTGATACGGCAAATTTTTTGTACTTACCACGATAGATTATTGGCTGATTGGGATTGCAAATAATTCTTTTTTGGCGCGTAATCGCCACCAAGCTAAGGTAGAGCCCGATTTCTTTAGAGTTGTGAAGTTCTTTTAGCAAAGAAGCGTCGACGGTTTTGTAAAATTTAGTATCAATGGTGCAACCAAGTATTGTGGTGGCGCTAAAATTTTTTGTCATTTTGCTGTAATTAAAATTAAAGTAGCCGCCAGATGACATGTTCTCGAAGGCGTCGATAAACCTAACTCCGTTTTGCTTGGTAAGTACAATGCCGGTTTTTATGATTCCGTTATATTGATTTATTATTTTATTTGACACTATAACCAAGTCTTTAATTTTTAAAAAGCCGATATTGGACCGCAGGTTATCTTTGTTGGCTATGCAGTTCTGGTCGAAGATGGAAAGGTATTGGATATTTTTGTTATTGATGAGACGATAAATCTTCAATCCGAGATCGGAATGATTAGCATAATGGATTTTGTTGGGAGAGAAATTATTTATTAGGCTATTCAGATAAGGGTTATTAATTCCTTTTGTTTCATTTTTTATTATTAAGATATCAGTTTTGATGTTGGTTGAGATTATTTGATGTTTGTATAATCCCCTGCCCTCTCCCATACTGACGTTTGCTTTTAGCCGTCTTCGTCTAAAGGCATCTTTTAAGGATTTAATACCATTATTGTAGGCGTAATCAGATTTTGCGTTTGATGTAGACGATGCTGTTGATGTTGGGACAGTTCTCCAGGAGTATAGAACTTTCGGAATGTGATAAATCTGGTTTGTTTTTTCGGTAACCCGAAGAAACAGATCGAAATCCTGTGCTCCTTCATAGCCTTTTCGAAATTTACCAGATTTGATTACCAATGATTTTTTTATAAGAGCAAAATGAGTAATATAGTTGCCCGACAATAAGGTTTCGCTTGACCATGAGGGCTTGAAATGTGGTTCAAATCTTTTGCCGTTGGGTGTAATTTTGTCTTCGTCGGTGTAAATAAATTCTGCATTTGGTAGTTTGTTTAATAAATGAATGCATTCGCTAAGGGTATTGGGATAAATCAAGTCATCATGGTCTACCAGAGCTACAAAGTCTCCGGTGGCCAAATCGAGAGCTGAATTGCTGGCCTGGCTAATATGGCCATTTTCTTTACGAAAAACATATTTTATTCTTGAGTCAATTTTGGCGTACTCTAAAATAATGTTTCGGGTAGTTTTATCCGGGGAACAATCATCAGCGATGCACAGCTCCCAGTTTTGGTAAACTTGATTTCTAATTGAGTTTAGAAGCTGCCTAAAATATTTGGGAGGTGAATTATAAGTTGGAAGAATGAAACTAATTTTAGGTTGATATGGAAGGTGATTGCTTTTTTTGGCTCTTATTATTGTGTTTTTTTTAGATTCACTTTTTAAAAATAAGTTATATGCCTGGTTGTATGTATAAATTCTTGATTCCCTTTCGATTACAGATTTTGTTTTTAAAATAAAATTTTTTGGACCTTGTGACAACAGGTACCTGGGCCCTTTGAATAAGATGTAAGGCTTGATAAAAAAAATACCTTTTTTCTTTTTGGTTTCTTTGAGTATGTGTTTCATGAATTATTTACTAAGTTTGGTTTTAAATTTAGTTGAAATCTTTTTTATATTTAAAATAAATTTAATTAATGGTGAATTATTGAATTCATTTAGTTGTTTTGATAAAACCTGAATGGCATCTTCCTGGTGTTTTATTTTTTCTTCCAGTCCGGCAATATGTGTTTGATTGTCTTTAAAAATTTGCTGGTATTTATTAATGATATTAATGTAGTTAATATTGGATTTCGTGAGTTTGGTATTCTGGATTTTTGGTTTTTGAGAAAGTTGCCAAAGGTACAATCTCTGTAGTGAAATTTTTGCGATTGAAAGTTTTTTGTAGGTCGATAATAGTTTCATATTTGTCTATACTTATTGTAACTTAAGAAAACAATTTATTATGAAGTCTAAAAAGACGGTTATTTATACTGCGATATTTGGGGGTAAGGATAATTTAAAAGATAATCTATCATTTACTCCATCTTGTGATTTTGTTTGTTTTACTGATAATCCTAGTTTGAAATCGAATCTATATAAAGTAAATTTAACAGAAAAGTTTGTGGATGATCCTGTAAGAAATGCAAGAATGTATAAAATGCTTCCTCATATATTTTTAAATGAATATGATATTGTGGTTTGGGTTGATGGTTCTGTTGTTATAAAAAAAGATCCATTAGAATTTACTAGAAAATCTATTTCTGGTGTTGGTTTTGCTACTTATAAACATCAAGATAGAACTTCGGTTTACCGTGAGGCTGAGGAGTGTATATTGGTGGGTAAAGACGAGCCTCAAATAATTAAGGCTCAAATGGATTATTACCAAAATGACAGTTTTGATGGTGGGAGCAACTTGGTTGAGACAAGTGTTATTATGCGAGATAATTTTTCCAGCAATACCATAAAAATTAACGAAGAATGGTGGAAGCAGTTGTGCACTTTTTCTAGAAGAGATCAGTTAAGCTTGAACTATGTGTTGTGGAAATTTAATTTAAAAATAAATATTATTGATCAGAATGTTAGGGACAATGAGTATTTTCGAGTGGAAAAGCACAAAATTGGTGATTAGATTTCTAAATAATCCCCGATTATAAAATCGTATTCATCGGGAATACATCGACTAAATCCACTTCCGTGGGTCAGTGTTAGTTCGCTAAAATATATTTTCCCATTAATATTATAGAGATCAACTCTGACATGTTTAAAATTTTTTGAAAGTTTTTGGGCAATACTAACCATTGTTTCAAAATTTTTTGGTTTTTTAATAACAATGCTGGAGTTGGGGTAAGTTAACGAAAATGGTTGAACTTGCCAACTCATGTCGTAGACATTTCTTTTGTGTTTTGAGAATCGGTCAATGTCAACTTGAAGGAATTGTGGTTTTCCTGAAAAACAAAAGAACTTGTAATCCATTGGTTCCTGACCATGATCGTCGAGATACTCCTCGCATATGATTCTTGGTTTAATATTCTTATACTGAATTTCTCTCCAGACATGATAATAATTGGAGCTAAGCCATTTGCTAATTTTGGCTTGAGCATCTTTTAAATCTAGTTTGTTTTTATCCTTGCAAATAAGATTCCAGCCTGAACTGTGAGTAGATTTTAGGGCAAATTTATTTGGAAATGAAGCAAAATCAATTTGGCTAAAATCATCGTAAATACCGTATAGTTTTGTTAAATATTTTTCACCTATAGAAATTTTAATAAAACTTCGAACTTCATATTTATCGGTATATGTTGAATATTTTTCGTATTCTTTAGATATTTTTAACCTTTGAATTTTTTCGGTCCATCTTTTCGGTTTTATTAAATTGGGGTATCTTTTGAAGAAAGTATGGTAGTCTCGTGAAGTCCTTATGTGGTTATATACGTTTTCGAAAAGATTAGGCATGGTCGCTGTTATATTTATTGCAAACTTCTATCGGAGTACCTATTAAGGACACTTTATGATCTTGTATCATGATTACCTTTGTGCAAAAGTTTTTTATACTTTCCATGTTGTGTGAAACAAAGAGGATGGTGACGTTGTTTTTTTTGAACTCTTCCATTTTCTGGAAACATTTTTCCTGGAACTTACTATCCCCTACTGCCAGGATTTCGTCGACAATCAGGATTTCGGGATTGACGTGGACGGCGACGGCAAAGCCAAGACGCATGTACATACCCGACGAATAATGTTTGACGGGCTGATCTATAAAATCCCAGAGTTCGGAAAAATCGACAATACTTTGGAATTGTTGATTTATTTCTTTGTTGCTAAGTCCAAGGATGGAACCGTTTAAGTAAATATTCTCGCGGCCGGTAAGTTCCGGGTGGAAACCAGCACCAAGTTCAATTAAGGGAGATACTTTTCCGCGGACAGTAATCTTTCCTTTGGTTGGGGACATAACACCGGCAACGAGTTTGAGAATGGTAGATTTACCAGATCCATTGGGACCGATAATTCCGATCGTTTCTCCCCTGTTAACCTTGAAAGATATATTTTCTAGGGCATTAAATTTATTATGGGTTTTTTCACCACGAAAAAGAGCAGGGAGAAACTCTTTGAAAGTTTTTTGATTTTGTAATGAGAATTCTTTGGTAACGTTTTGGAACTCGATAATTGGTTTGTTTGTGCTAGACATTGTCGGCAAAGATTTTTTCTTTTTCTTTAAAGTATAAAAGTCCCAAAGCCAGGGTAGAAAGAGATACAATGAGGGCAATAGCCATGCTGCTGTAACTGGGATGATTACCAGCTAAAATTGCCTGGCGGTAGGCGTTAATTATGACACTCATGGGGTTTAGCTGATAAACAAAACGAAAGTTTTCGGGGACAATATCAACGGGGTACACTATGGGGGTAATATAAAACCATAGGGTAATTAGGAGTGTCAGAAGATATTGAATATCGCGATAGAGAAGATTGGCGGCAGAAACAAACAGAGATATGCCGATGGTAAAAATCTGCT
>CAZFAI010000016.1:17065-18489 GCA_964516555.1 uncultured Gammaproteobacteria bacterium | reverse complement strand
CCAACCAAAAACAGCCCTCTTTCAAGGGCTGTTTAAATTGGATTACTAAAAAATTAGTATCTTCCGCCACCACCGTAACCACCTCGGTTACTGTTTCTGGGGCCTGAAGAGAAATTATCTCTTCGCGGAGGTCTATCTTCCATGGGTCTGGCTTCGTTGACCTTAATGTTTCTACCATCAAGTTCTTTTTCATTCCACATTTCGATAGCTGCATCAGCTTCTTCGTCAGTAGACATTTCTACAAAACCGAAACCTTTTGATTTTCCGGAGAATTTATCTTTAATAACTGTTGCCGATGTTACTGTACCGGCTTGAGCAAATGCTGCTCCTAAACTTTCATCGGTCGTGTCCCACGAGAGGCCGCCGACATACAATCTTTTTGCCATTTTTTTGTGCAAATTTATAATCGTAGCGACTTTCTCTCAATACTTACTATACGAAAATATCCCTACCATTGAATTATACCTAACTTCTTATATAAATAATAGGACTTGATATCTTCTGACTTATTTAAGTTTATTCAGCTGATTGACAATATTCTTTTTAGCTACGCCGTATTTTACTTTACTGACAAAGGAAATTTCCTTAGAAAGATTATCAATAATTTTTTCCATTAAATCTTTATCACCTCTGTTTGGGCTGGATTTATTCATCCACAAGTATTTCAGAATAGTCAATACTTTTATCGGATCGTTTTGGTATACGCTTTCTTTGGCAGAATTGTAATCATACGTTTGAGAACTTTCATTCTGATCCACCTCAGACATAATCTTCTTTATTTCTTTTACTGTCAGCACCTTTCTCATGCCGGTCTTTTCCAAACAGTTAACCGGTATCTGCCCTACATAATCTTTTCCTGACGACCAAACCGGCTTATACTTAACTAAATCGCACTCATTTCCTTTAACATCTTCGCCTTTATTGATATCAATAATTTTATAGATACAATAAGAATCGGACAAATAATCACCCACATCATAGCTATCCATAGTACACTCCTCCGTTGCAAAAAATTAATTTAATCTTTGGGGCACAAATCTGCAAGTTAATCTATTGTATCAAAAATAATCAGCACATATAGCTATTTTATTTCTATTAAGTAGATTTTTTCCTGTATCATAAACCTTTTTTCGATTACCTCTATAGGCTCAACCCCCAAGCCCTTATTGTTTGCAGCTTCCTCAACTCTGACCAGCTCCATCTCAGGGATCACATATAAATTATTCCCGCTATACGTATCCAGTAGTTTATTCCAGTTTACAAATCCAAAATAATACTTATTCTCAGCCTGCATTCCTTCAAAAAAATAGTTATTGTCCCAGATAGTATCCTTTGCCGGGGCACAACTGCCTGAACTTGGCAAATATTTTGAATAATAATAAAAGAAAGGCAAAAACGGCTCATAAACGCTGGAGTAGTAAATT
>CAZFAI010000016.1:0-16965 GCA_964516555.1 uncultured Gammaproteobacteria bacterium | reverse complement strand
CCATTGATAGTATCCCTGGCCATTGGTAATGACACTAAAGCCAACACCAGAATTGCCCCAGCGACATGCTTTCTTCTTACTTTAAGAATATCTTTAAACCAAATCACCAATATTGGTATCCCCAGCAATACCATAAATAATTTTGATGTTGCGTAAAAATAAAACGCAAAACAATAAAAAACCAAAGAAAATACCAGTATCCAAAACCTCTTTCTTTCTAAATAATATATCCAACCCAAAATTGCCAAAATTATAGACATTAGCATCCCTGTCACTTCCCAGGCACCACGGCTATAGTGAAATAGCCAGGGGTTAAACGACATTGCCGCAAAGCCAACTAATGCCAGCCACAGATTTTTGCCAAAAAGCTTCCAAATCATCACTCCGAACAGTCCGCAAACAAGAAACCCATAAATAGCCGATGGTAATCTGACTGATAGCTCACTAAACCCTAATATCTTCTGAGTAAAGGCAATGCTGTACAGGTAAAATGGTGTTCTTTGATCAGCAAAGGACTGAAAATGGGTTGGTAGCTTATTGCCATAATAATCATTTCCGCATTGATTAAAAACGTAAGCTTGATAACCCGCATCAACCTCGTCTGAAAACAAACAAACCGGATTTGACAGTAGATCCTTAAAACGAAATATAATGGATGCTAACACTACCACCAAAGCTACTAGCAAAAACAAATCTCTTTTGTAATTACTTGCCTGTTTCACTAATCTAGTATACAGAATTGCAGTGTCGTATTGACACGGATTAAAAAAGAGTTATAATGAATATATATTCATTAACCTATGGAGGTGATAATAATGCCATTATTTGATAGAACTGGTCCCATGGGGCTTGGACCTTTAACAGGCCGTGGCCTCGGTCCTTGTGGTCGTGGTCTGGGTAGAGGATTCGGAAGAGGTTTAGGCCGTTTTTTTGGCTGGAACCCTCCGGTTACCAATGTGGATCGTAAACAGACTCTTTCTGAATATCGCAAAGCACTTGAAGAAGAGCTTGAGGATGTTAGACAGGAAGAATCTGGGTTAAAATAATCTTATGGTACGTCCCAAAATACCCCGCCGGCTTCGTTTTGATCCCAATGTTCTTTATTTTAAGCCACGGGGTATTCCTTTGCGAATACTTGATGAAGTAGAACTCCTACCGGATGAAGTTGAAGCCCTTAAACTCCATGATGTTGACAACTTAGATCAAATCAACTCCGCCCAAAAAATGAACGTATCGCAACCAACCTTTGCCAGAATATTAAACAGAGCTTACAAAAAAATTGCCGACGCAGTTATTAACGGCAAGGCAATAAGACTATCAGAACCCGGGAATGAATGAAATTCTGATCTTCTTATCCTCTTTGACATCTGAATGGATTACAGTTTCAAAATCAACACCCGGACCTATAACTTTTATAAGTTCCATTGATTCTTTTTCACTCGCCAAACGGTCATTGTCTTGAAATCCAAAATCAGCCGGTACTTTTCTTCGATAAATCTCAGCCTCCGCTTCCTTACATTGAACAATAAATGCAAATCTTCCTTGAGTTTCATTTGAAAATGTCACGATATTAGTAGTTGCTAAATCACAACTATATACCGCCTTCCAACCTTCACTAAAAACAAAAATCTCTGCGTGACTCACATAAAAATCTTATTCTTGATGTGTAATAAACTTGAAAAATTTCACATAGAACTATGTAACAAATACTCATAGTACTATCGTTTACTTCTTTCTTACCGTATTTCCACCAAAATCCCAAGCGTGCATACTAAAATATGCCATGATTCGTAAACGATATATTCCTCTGGTAACTATCGCAACAGTGTTTTTGGTTGTATTTCTGATAAATTACAATCAGGAATCAGACAATATATCTTCGGAAACACCATCTATTTCTGGAGATCAGGAACCCGAAGAGATCGCCCTGAACTTAAATGCCCCATGGTCAATCGTCCCGTTGCCAGGCAGTAGTCTTCTGGTTACTCAACGCTCTGGTGGGGTACTTGTGGTTTCTTCCGATGGTAATTCTACAGAAATTGGGCAAATAGATGGGGTCGTGGAAATTGGGGAGGGAGGCTTGCTTGGTGCAGAGATTCATCCGGATTATTCCACCAACAACTTAATATATTTTTATCACACATATCGGGAGAACAATTCTATTCAGAACCGTATCGTATCTTATGTTTTAGACCAAAATATTTTACAAAATAGGCAAATAATTATTTCCGGTATACCTGGTGCGTCTAATCACAATGGTGGCCGGATAAAATTCGGACCTGACGGCTACCTTTACGTAACTACCGGCGATGCTGCTAATCCCTCGCTTTCCCAAAACACTTCTTCTCTTGCCGGAAAAATTCTCCGCATAACATCACAAGGGGATCCGGCTCCTGGCAATCCCTTTGACAACGAAGTTTTTTCCTATGGTCACCGCAATCCTCAGGGTTTGGCTTGGGATGATCAGGGCAGATTGTGGTCAACTGAACATGGTCCGTCAGCACGTGACGAACTCAATTTAATTGAAATTGGGGATAACTATGGTTGGCCTACAATTACCGGAAGCCAGCAAAGGCAAGGCATGGAACCATCTCTTATCCATAGCGGCAACGATACCTGGGCCCCTTCTGGACTGGCTTTTGCCAATAATGCAGTTTATTTTGTTGGCCTCCGTGGCCAAGCTTTATATAAATACGACATCCAAACAGAGAACCTTGAGTCAGCTTTTGATAACCAATTCGGCCGCCTTCGCGACGTCATTTTTTATCAGAACAACTTATACTTTATCACCAACAATACCGACGGACGCGGTCGTATCCGATCAGGAGATGATAAGCTAATCAAGACTGCCTTTTTCTAACTTAAATTTGATAACATACTTATTCTTATGATTACGAAAATTGGTAAGGAAAAATTGGAACAGCAAATAAGGAATCTTGAGCTGGAGCTTCGTCGTACCGTTGAAGAACGCGCCAAAGCCGCAGCCGAAGGCGATCTCAAAGAAAACTCAGCCTACATATTCTTGGGCGAAAGAGCTTCAGTTTTAAGTTCGCAAATTTCACAGGCCAAAGACGATCTTAAACAATCTAAGGTTCTGTCTGCTCCTTCTCAAAACCAAAAAATTACCTTTGGTCACAAGGTAACTGTTCACTTCAATCAAGACGATCGACAAATGACGATTACTTTGGTTGGTAAAAATGATTCCCACTTGAAACCCGACTGGATTTCCATTGATAGCCCAATTGGACAAGCTCTCTTGGGCAAAAAAGTTTCTGATCAGGTCTCAGTCAACGGTCAGATTGTCGCCGTAGTCAAAATTGACATTGGCGACATCTGAAATCTTATCTTTGACAGCCACAACTACCGGTCTGTTGGCAACCGCAGGCACAGCCTCTGTTGCATTCGCAGGAAAGTGTATCCGACTGTTCACTATCCACAGCCTTTACCACCACCCTGTTACCGGAAACGGTAAAATGGGCAGCCACCAAAGCTACTACAACTAGCATTCCGACTAATAGATTTCTTATTATCATTTTTGGCGGTTATATAAACTAATAACGTGCGATATTTCGTCAATCATTTTCTTTTTTCTATCCTCACTTTTTGACTCCATTCCTGCCTTAAAACATGTATTGAGGTGGTTTTCCATCAGAAGCTGGTGGACTGAGCGCAATAGCCCGATTATTGCCAAATTTTGCTGCATGATATCTACACAATACCGATCGCCTTCAACCATCAGTATTACTTTTTCGGTTAAGCTTTTAGCCTTTTTTAAGGCGATTAGTTTTTTTTCTTTTGATTCGGTGCATTTATTCATACCTATACCAAGGGTATAGGTAACCAAACTAAATGTCAAGCGTTAGTATAAGCTACAATAAGATTTTAACTTTACATTCCGACTGGTACTGTAAAGTAAAAAGTCGATCCGTATCCGACTTTACTGTTTACTCCGATTTCTCCCCCATGGCCGACAATAATTTCCCTTGCAATGTATAGTCCCAAACCTAATCCTTCTGCCATATCGCTGCCGCCCTTATCACGATAATACTTACTGAAAACGATTTAAGTTTTTCTTTTGGAATACCAATCCCAAAATCCTGGACACTGACCCCAACCCCATTATCCTCTTTTGATAATTTAACAACCACCTTGCTATCTTCCCGTGAATATTTAATTGCATTAGTAATCAGGTTTGTAATTACCTGACCAACCCTGATTCTGTCTCCGTAAACAAACCGGTTGGTTTTGCCTTTAAGAATTAGTTCATGACCGTCCGATATCTTTCTCAGGTCTTCTACTGTATCTACAACCATTTTGTCGAAATTAAATTTTTCAAAATGAAAAGTCATTTTTCCCGTTTCTATTCGGCCAACATCCAGCAGGTTATTTATCAGAAAAACAATCCTATCAACCTGATAGTCAATTTTGTTTGCAATTGTCGAGTTGCTGTTCCCGCCTAAGTTTATATTTGGATGTTTGGCCAATACTTGTGAATAAGCCTTTATGCTTGTTATTGGCGTTTTCAGTTCATGAGATGCAATATTCAAAAATTCATCCTTGGCTTTATTCGATTTTTCTAATTCCAGAAATAAAAGACGATAGGGGGTATTCAGACCGGTTTCAACAATCGCCTTGTATATAAAATAATTTGCTCCAACCGTTATGATATGCCCTGAAATGTTGATTAAATCAAACACGCTGGAATATAGTGTAAACATTATTTCAGCCCCAATATTCAAAAAAAATGCAGCCAATAAACTATAAAAGACCTTTTTGTCAAAATAATTTTTATATTTAAATAGTATTATCGCCCCTGCGACAAACAATCCAGAAATAACCACTTCGCTTGCTTTTTTGAATCCGGTCAAACCAACCCCCTCGACATAACTTACTGGAAAAATTTCAAACACAAAGATAGTCAACAAAACAACGGTTGTAAGCAGTGCATATACCACCATTACCCATTTTGGGTTAAAGCTTCTTTTTAAGAAAACTGGAGCCATTAAAAACGAAATAGACAGTAAATATCTTTGAGCCAACCATAATTGAGTAGGTAAATTAGCGTCATAACCACTAAATATGTTCATTCCCTTATATGCCATCATATGAAAAAATCCGATTATCCCAGAATAAAGTGATGCTATACCGATCAATAAAAAGAAATTGTTTTTTGCCATTCTCCTTGTGTTCCAGGCAAAAAGAAATAGCGTGAAAGAAACTACCAGGGAAAATGTCTCCACCGTCAAGTGAAAAAATAGAAAGCTGTATAAATTTGTCAGCAAGAGTAGTGACACCACTACCGCCATGGGAACCATCCCCAAAATATTCTTTATAAAAATCCAAAAAAAACTATCTTTTAAAAATTTCACCTAAATCAAATTATATCAATTCACGGTGGACCACTTTGTTTGTTGTTCTCTGATTATCAATATGTTTTTTACTTTGACAAAAATACTTGACTATCTTTTCGTAACATTTTACGGCTTGACGTAATTCTTCTTTGTCTACTTGTTCCTCTGGTCCATGGGCGTACCGAATATCTCCCGGACCCAAAACTATCCCGTTTCTAAATATTGACAATTCTGTGCCATATTTGACAGTTCTAACTTTCTTGCCAAATCTTATTTCTTTAGAAATCTTACACAAAACACTGTTGACCTCCAGCTCCTTTTCTATCCTCGCCAAGCCTGTTGTAGCATTGGTGCATAGCTCGTAATAATCACTTTCATCTTCCGGATGCAATCTAAAACTTACCTTAGCAATAGCTCGGTCGGGAACAATGTTTACCGCCACCCCACCACTGACAACTCCAATATTCATCGATGATTTGGAATAAATATCTATACTCTTAATCCTTCTTAATGCTTCCATCAATTTCTCAATCGCATTCACACCCTTTTCAGGCTCACTACTGTGAACACTCCTGCCTCGGGTTTCAATAAGTATTTCCAATATTCCATAATGTCCATTGACAATATCCAATCCGGTTGGTTCCCCAACTACTACAAAAGGCATTTTATTGAAACAACTTAGGGCACATTTTGCCCCCTCCATATCCGTTTCCTCTCCGACTGTAAACAACAGGCCAAAATTATTCAAGCCACTCTCCTTGCTCTCTATAGCCGCACAAATCATTGCTGCCATACTACCCTTGGTATCACAAGAACCCCGCCCATATATTGTCTTTTTGTTTTCTTTTATCTCAAGTTCTCCGGGTACCGTATCCATGTGTGCCGATAAAAGTACATTTGGTGTACCAAGTGTCGCCAGCACGTTAAACGCCTGATTATCTAAACATATTTTTTTGACATCAAATCCTTCTTTTTTAAGTAATCCAAAAAGGTGATTTCCCAAACTTATTTCTTTACCACTTGGCGAGGGAATTGTCACTAATTCCTTCAATAAATTTACAACATTCATAAGTTATTATATAAGTAGTAACATATTCTACCAACCAATTGTTAAAAAAAGCCTAACTTGACACCAAAAATATAATAAGCGAAAATTAAATATGGCACCTACAATCAAAAAAGACCTGACAGTCGGTATTTATACCTGTTATTGTAAAGACCAAATTCTCGAGACAGTCCGGACACTGATTTCTTCAACAGGCGTCGATGATTTTGATTTGATAATTGTTGCCGATCGTTTTCCCGTTGACCAAAGTTTAAAAAATGAACTAACCAATTTAGGAGCCCACCTTATAGAAAATGAACAAGACAGTAGTGCTTACAGCAAAATCCGTCAAATAATCACATTAACCAGGACACCATACTTATTGCTGACCCAGGATGACGTTCTTTTTGACAATAAAGTTTTAAAAAATACCGTTAATTATTTCAACAAACATCCAAAGACCACTTTTATCGGTGTCCGCAATATACCCCTGCCGCCCGAAAATATTATCGAAGCCGGATTGAACATCGGCACCCGACTCAACAATCACATCGGCAGGATGTGGAATCAAGGCGACAACTATCTTGCCATGCTAGGCCGGGTTATGGCCTTCAGAACTGATTGGTTAAAAAACATGGATATCGATCCGGATTCTGTTTCCCTTGACGCCTATATGTATTTTGAAAACAAAAGACTGGGTGGAAAATACAAGTGTCTCTGGGACAGTTGGATGTATTTCCGTAATCCTCAAAACTTGGCTGAACACCTTAGAAAAAGCAGTCGTTTTCAACATTCTCTCTTAGAGATGAAGACTTACCCCAAGTTCACCAATCTTGAAAACCACTACCGCATTCCACTCTGGATAATCATTTATTCCTCTTTCTTGGAATTTATTGGACAACCCTTTGATTTTATCGTCTATCTTTTAATTTTTTCGTATACCCGGCTTTTCAAAACTCAAGCCGATCAATCTCTTACTGCTCTCTGGGAGGTCGACCTTTCAACCAAGAAGATAAAATAGTTGCTATTTCTTAATCTCAGCATATACCACCAGTCTGTCCTCATATCTTTTATTTTCCTTATTGTATCTTCCGTGACAGGTGATAATGTTTAATCTTTCTTTGTCCTTCTGTGAATAGACCTTTTTTATTGGAAAATCTTTTTTATCGTACACTTCAATTTTGGTAATCAAAAAATTAATAATTCTATCTTTATCACCAATAATTTTAATTTCGTCTCCAACTTCAACTTTGTGTAAATCCTTAAACACGCCCGGACCGTTCCATTCGTTATGTCCTGCCAGCACCGCACTCCCTAGTTGCCCTGGATGAGAACCCAATTTGTACCATGAAACTAAATCATTCTCGTCCGGTACAATCATTACTCTTTTCTCATTTAATCCGACAGCTACAATTTTTGATTTCAATCCGATTGATTCAATTTCTACATACTTTGGATTAACCTCTTCTTCCACCCCCAACGCCTCGCTCTTTGGCAGAACCGAAAGGCTTCCTTCATTCCACCCAGAAGCTGTCTCTATTGTTCCGGTCTGGCCCACTCCCACACTCAACAAATTAACCAGACTAAAAGTAACAATCCCCAGTAATTTTAATATCAATTTAGTGCTTGCCTCCTAACATCCAAGCACCAATTTATCACTACATTGTCTTACAATCCACTTCGGTAATTTTCCTTATTCAATTAACTCAGAAAATATGACTAATTTCTCATCGTACTCATTAGTTTGCCTATTAAATACTCCATCGCATGTAATTAAGTTAAGTCTTTTTTTATCCTTTCTGGCAAAGACCAGATCAATCGGAAAATCTTCATTTGTATAAAAAGTTTTTTCAGTTACCAAAAATCTTAATACTTCATCTTCTCTTGCCACAACTTCAATTTCATCTCCCGGTTCTAACTTGTCTAAATTAAAAAACACTGCCGGGCCGTCGTACCAGTCAAAATGCCCGGTAATTACGGCACTTCCAACTTCACCTGGTTTCGCGCCTAATTCGTACCAGGCAACATTTAGCTTTTCTTTCGGAACGTCCATGGCTTTATTTTCAGTTAACCCAACGTGTTCCACCTCTGATTTGATACCTAAATCTTCAATTACCAAACGTATTGGCTTGTTGACGGCAGGTGTTGGACTGGCAACAACGATGGGTTCAACTATTCTGCTTTGGCCAACATAACTTACAATAGGAACATATTTACCTACCCCAAACCCCGCCATTACTCCTATTACTAAGAATAGTAGCCATTTTTTGAAACTGCTCATAAAATAACTAGGTACCCGTTTCCCGGGCACCTAGTTTGACAGATATACTATTTAATATTGACTGCCGCCCAAACCTGCTTCGGGAGGTTCTTCCGGAGTCGTATCGTCTTCCTCCGTTGGTGTTGGCGTCGGAGTTTGGTCGTCGTTATCCTGAGCTACTGCCAACCCACCAAATAATCCTAGCGAGAGGACAAAGGCAGCGATAAGTGTCAACAAGTTAACCTTGTTCATATAACTTCTCCTTTAAACCTTTAACAATCATACTTTAACTTTGGGTTTTAAAAGTCAAACTAGAGACTAGTAAGAATTGCGAAAGAATCAAATATTTTGCATTGAAAACAATTTAACCTATACTAAATATAAATGCTGCCTCCATCTTTATTGGACTTACTGCAGTTATGCAAAGCCGGTGAACTTACTCTGGACGAGACCATGCGCAAAGTCCAAGAACACCAATGGAGTCCACAATTTTTTGAAGAAACCCGACAGTGGTATCTTCACAATGCTCCTGAACTGATGGACCCGGAAACTGCTGCTAAACACTCTGTTGTCAGGTTCAAAAAAACCTCTCCATTTCTAACTTTTGTAATACTCATCCTTACATTGACCACCGCGCTCGGTTCTGCTGCTTATTTGATTGCCTCAGACAAAATTGACATCCAAAACCCCCCCTTGAAAGACAAGATTGATAATTTTATTTTGCGTCTGCCGCTTATCCCCAAAAATCCGGCCACGTTATTTAGGCTAGCTACTCTGGCTCACAAAAATAATGCCCAGAATAGTATCGACTTTTCTTTTGCCTCCAATTCTGATGACTTAGCTGCTACTCTGGGCTCCAACAACCTCGACTTGCTGCTTCAGGGCTATACTGATTTTTCAGATAATCTGAATCCGAGGATTTCATTTTCCGGCTCAATTAACAAAGAGTTCTCCGTAGACCTAAAGAAAGAAGATCACCTTTTATTTTTTCGGGTTGGTAAAGTACCATTGCCGGTCTCAACCATTCTGGGAGTACGTCCCAGCGACCTCGATACCTTACTGGAAAACTGGATAGCTTTTGACACTTCCAAACTGGAAACCGAAGCCAGAAAAAGTCTCGAAGATATTAGTGATCCTGATCCCGAAAAAAAGGACAGCGAAATCAACAATGAAATTGAAACTTTCCTCGTCGACGAAATTATGTCAAGTTTTACCCAATCAAGGGACAGAGTAGACGAGTTTCGATGTCACAAGCTCTTCCTAAATCCCAGTCCTGATCAAATCAATAATTTTGTTGAATTAGCAAGTAAAACTGCCAATGCCGGCAACACTACCCGCTATGTTTCTCCCCAGCCGATTAATTATTCCGAAGTTTTTAGGAATTTAAACTTAAATATTTGGATTGACGAGAAAGACTACTATATAAGGAAATTTCAAATATCAACAGTATTCGACCCTAACCCAATCATAAAGAATAATGAAGGTATTGCCGGTTTTAGTAATTCTGTTGAGAAACCAATAAAAATGTCCCTAGTTTTAAAATTTTCTAACTTTGGAGAGGTATTGCCAATTGATGTCCCGCAAAATTATTTAACACCACAGGAGTTTGTTGAAAAAATATTTGATATTTCCACACCTCTTTCTGTACTCCAAAACCCCTCAGGGCAAACTCTGGGTAGTCCCTTTCTAATTTCCGGCTTTAGTCCCTTAGGTGCCAAAAGTATCGAAAAAGGAGTTACTGCCCAAATAAACAGCGCTACCCGGCAAGGAGATGAAATTGTAGTTAAGGTAGTATTCGTCAACAATATTTCCCAGTCGACAAAAATATCTCCTCTCCGTCTCCGCCTTAAAGGATCTGCTTCCGGGTCAGCCCCGAAGCCTGCCCTCCCTCTTTTAGAAATGAAATCCCTTGAATCAGTTGAGTATGACTTCACCTATAACTACTCAACTCCCGAACCGGTTGAATGGGTCTATCTCAATTCGGATGGTCAAAGTATACTACTTGCTTCCTACCAGCCATAAGTTCTCTTTTCCAAACTCTTACTTTGTTCTTATCTTCCTAATATTTCCTTTTCTTACAATAAAATTGTTATTAATCATACTTTCGTGCAATTTAAAAATAGAATAGATGCTTCTGAGAAACTGGCAACCCAGCTCTTAAAACGACATCTCCAGAATCCACTCTTGCTTGCACTACCTCGTGGGGGAGTACCAATTGCTTATAATATTGGGAAAAAGATGAACTGGCCAATTGATGTTATTGTTGCCCGTAAACTTGGTGCCCCCGGTAATGAAGAATTCGGTATAGGTGCGATTTCTGAAAATGATTCTGTTATTCTTGACGATTCAACAATAGATTTATTAAGTATAAAACAACGTCAGTTAGCTCAAATTATTGCCCGTGAAGAAGACGAACTCCAAAGACGGGTTAATTTATACCGTCAGGGAAAACCCCTTCCAAGTTTAAGTGATTTTTCGGTCGTGATTATTGACGATGGTCTGGCTACCGGTATTACCGCCAAAGCAGCTATAACTTCAGTAAACAAACTGAATCCGGAAAGTATAGTCTTTGCTTCACCGGCTTGTGCAAATGACTCTGCCAAAGAGTTAGAAAGTCTTGTTGACGGACTTATTTGCCTGATTACACCAAAGGATTTCATGTCCGTTGGTCTGTGGTATCAGGAATTTGAACAAGTTTCAGACGACGAAGTTATAAGTTACTTGAGTAAATCTCATCAGTTAACCAAAACAACTTAAAACAATGGAAAGTAGGGAAGTACAAATCAAGTCTGAAGACAAATATATTGGCGGTACTTTATTTGTACCCGACAACGCCAAGGGCATGATTGTATTTGCTCATGGTAGCGGATCAAGCCGATTCAGCCCTCGCAATAATTTCGTTGCTGCTGAACTTCAAAAAAGCAACTTTGCCACCCTGTTAGTAGACCTTCTTACTTCCGAAGAAGAAGCTCAGGATCTAATCACATTAGAACATCGTTTTGATATTGAATTTTTGTGTCAGCGGCTTACAGATGCCACCAAATATGCTGGCTTGAATTCCAGTACCAATCATTTACCGGTTGCTTATTTCGGATCCAGCACTGGAGCCGCAGCCGCTCTTATGGCGTCTGCAGCATCAAATGACACATATGCCATAGTTTCCCGTGGCGGCCGTCCGGATATGGCGCAAGATTATCTTTCAAAAATTAATTCAGCAGTGCTTCTGATTGTGGGTGAGTTAGACAAAGAAGTAATTAGCCTAAATGAGCAAGCCTTAAGAAAAATGAATTCAGTCAAAGATAAACAACTCGAAATTATTCCGGACGCCTCTCATTTATTCGAGGAGCCAGGTGCCCTTGAAGAAGTTGTTCGGTTATCCAAGAATTGGTTTAATAAACATTTACCTAAGTCTCCTGCGGGATGACAAGCCAGCAAATAGTGTACAGTATCAACCCGGGGATCCCTCCCGGTAGCAACAAAAGAACCCAAATCAACCGTATAACGGTTACGTCTACATCAAGATAGTCAGCTATACCTTTAGCCACTCCGGCAATAACTTTCCCTTCTTTTGGTCTGACTAATTTTTTTTGTTTATTTTCCATTTTTTTTCCTCTTTTTAGAAATAAGCCAATGATCATTACTTCTAAAACTGGTTTTTACTAATTCATAATAACCGTTTAGCTTTTGCCCTTCAATAGTGAGTGTCACTTTTCCTTTTTTAAAGCCTTTCTCCAGGATTTCTTCCTCAGATATTTGTCTCTTATTTTCTGAAGGATAATATACTCCGCTATCCCAGATTTCCATCTTTTTTTCACCTCTACCGTTAGCTACGGTATTATCTTCATATTCCAAAAAATTTATTGGGTGATCCTTTGTCTCAATAGCCAGTCTGTTGTCTTCCATAAAAGGAGACAAGCCGTCAGGAATTGCCCAGCTTTTTAGAATCCCCCTAAACTCGAGTCTTAAATCAAAATGACCTTTATGGCTGTTATGCTTTTGAACTACAAATCGAAACTTCTTACTCATTTGCTCCGTCCTCTACCCAGTCGCCCTTTTCATTTTATGATAAACATTTTTAACTGCACTCCAAGCTACGGCATGGGCAGTCGCCTCCCGACTTCTATTTTCCTGTCTCTCTTGGGCAGTATCATATTGGTCCCAAGCACTGTTGTATGCCTCTCTGTAAATATCCTGTCCATGTTCCGGCAGTACATTCCTGACATTATCCGGAAGTTCTTGATTGTTCTCATAAGGCATAGTTTATTGAACAGCTTCTGGCTTAAATATCCTTAAAAGGGGAGTAATAATATTGTAAGAACCACCACTTTCTTAAATTTATTTCTATAAAATAATATTATGTGCGGTCGTTATGTTCTTGAAATCAAGCCTTCTTTTAACCAGCGCTTTGAGCTGGAGGATTCCGTTATAAACTTCACCTCAAAATACAACATTTCTCCCGGACAACAAAATCCGGTAATCATTAATTTAAATAACCAAAAGACCTTACAATTGATGAATTGGGGACTGTCACCCCCATGGCTTCAGGAAAAATCTCCTTACAAATCATTGTTTAATGCCCGGGCAGATTCTGTAACCAGAAAATTGACGTTTTCCGATTCTGTCAGGCAACGTCGCTGTCTGGTTCCTGCCAGCGGTTTTTATGAATGGCAACAGGAAGCTAATACCAAACAACCTTATTATTTTTACCCAAAAGATATTGACTATATTTCTTTCGCCGGAATATTTGACACTTCAGGTTCTTACACCATTATAACCACCAAACCTAATCCCTCTGTTGAGCCCATTCACCATCGCATGCCTCTGATTTTATCAACGAAAGACGAAAGTCTCTGGTTAAACAATAATTCAGACTGGGAAAATATTTTGTCTCAAACCCCGTCAATCGAACTTGCCCGTCATCCGGTATCCTTGTCTGTCAACTCAAGTGGTATCGACAGCCCGGAACTGATCAAACCTTTATAAGTTCAGCCACATCAGAAGGTAAAATATTTCGGATTTTCTCTGCCTCGGCTTGATCAATTTTTTCCATTACAATCAAGAGTACCATTCTTACCAAATCATCGATGCTAGCTTCAATTGAGTAGATGAACTCTGATTGTATTCTATTTATAAATTCCTCCTTACTCATTTTTACCGGTACATTATTTACTTGCCAGCCTTCATAATAAAATCCTCTGACTAGCATTGGCAATTGGGCTGCAAAATTAACCGCTTCAACTACCGGTAATCTATCTCTTAACGCTTGCAATATAACTCTCAGGGCTGAATATGATTGCTCCCTTCGATCTGTCCACCCAAAAGCATTTTCAATTTCCTTTAATATTATATTTGTTTCTTGAACCGTATTATCAAAAACATCTAGTCCTGTCGACGCCATAATTTCTCCAAAAAAATTATTATAATTAAATTTATCGTCATATTCTGAAAATTCGGTTACAAAATCCTTAGAATTTGGTAACAAAATAATAATCGCTATAATTTCCTAATGAACTTATCCGAAAGAGATATCGCCTTTAGTCATGATTTGGATGGTGTTCACTTTATTTTTGCTCCTCCTCCCGTAAATACTGCCTTGATGCTTGTTCGTGGTAGATTTGAGCTTCCACCTCCATTAAGCGGACCTCCCAATGGAGAATTTTGCGACACTCCATTAATCAGATTCGGTAATAAAATGGCCTCAATAATTCATGGCTCCAGACCCGTCAGACCGGGTTCAGTTCAAACTATAAACGGTATCAACGAGATTGCCGCCAATACCGGCAGAGTTGTAGACCACTATATTCTTTCCGGTAGGGGACCCTCTCTTCACCAAATGACCCAATCGCGCCTAAGACAAGTTGGCCTACTGGAGCTAATGACCGACACCTTACTTAACCAAAGTAAAAGTTCTTCGGGGTGGAAAGAGTGGCAGATAAGACAATTATTGGGAAAAGGTTATAGAACTACTGTCCATGTTGACGACGACCTAAAGCCTGTATTGCGTATTGCCCGGTTAAGTGACAATTCGCTATGTTACTTAATGAAAAACTTGTCGAATTCACCCATTTTACTTCGTCGTGCCGGCATAAATCTCCCTCGAAACGTCATTATGATTTCTGGTTTTTCAGATTTATTGGCCGATTTTGATGATAAGCTTAGATTAGGTTTGATATAAATCTTACCGTTTTATTACGCCGCTTTTTTTTACTTCTAAATAATTTTACCTATTCTAAATCCATGCTTCTTAAAAAGTTGATATTTATCGTCCTTTTGTTCTTTATTGTTTTACCCAACCCAAAACTGGCCCACGCTCAAGTATCTGCTTGGCAAAAAGGAGCAACTGTTTCCCCCATCTCCACTACTACTTACTCTTCCTCTGACTTTAAGCAATCTTTAGATAGATTAAAGTCCGCCAATGCTAACTATGTGACTCTGATTATTCCTTATTATCAGGACAATAATCAATCCAGCAGCCTTCATCGCGGTTGGAATACTCCCAGCG
This sequence comes from uncultured Gammaproteobacteria bacterium, assembly GCA_964516555.1. GTDB lineage: Bacteria > Patescibacteriota > Microgenomatia > UBA12405 > UBA12405 > CAZFAI01. The sequence continues at coordinate 1,807 of CAZFAI010000016.1, read as the reverse complement.
ATGATTCTCTTGTCGCCGGAATTAACTATGCCAGATCAATTGGTCTTAATGTTATGTTAAAAATCCACCCTGAAACGAATACCGGTGACTGGCGTCGTTATATTGAACCCTCCGATAAAGGATCTTGGTTTCAATCCTATGGCTCAATTCTCAATCATTATGCAGACATCGCCCAGGCAAATGGTGTTTCCCAAATCTGTCTGGGTTCGGAAACTTACAATCTAACAAGTCACAATCACGATTCACGAAACACTCAATTCTGGAACGATTTAATTGCCGGAGTCAGATCGCGTTTCTCTGGCTCCTTAACATACAGTGCTCAGCACACAAACCCTACCGAAGGGATGGAGATCCAATTCTGGGACAAGCTGGACTATATTGGACTGGCAGCTTATTTTCCCCTCGCAACCGGTGTTGACAATCCGTCTCTCGACCAACTTCGGGACTCCTGGAACAATTGGAACAACCAAATAATTTCCCCGCTCTCAGCAAAGTGGAATAAACCGATTCTCTTTACAGAGATAGGCTACCGCAGTGTCCGCGGTGCCCACAAGGAGCCTGCCGCCTGGTGGCGTCAGGACGCTGTTGATTTGGAAGAACAAGCCCGGGATTATGAAGCATTATTTTCTTATTGGCACAACCACTCCTTTATGCAGGGGGTTCACTGGTGGGAGTGGGAACCCAATCCCAACGCCGGCGGTCCCAACACTAGCACCTACACTCCCCAAAATAAATTAGCCCAGGATGTCATGAGCCAATGGTTTAGTAACATTTCCACAGAAGATCCACCCGGACAGGAAGAGCCGCAGGACGGTAGTTTTCAAATTACAGTCAGTTTCAACCCCTCAATACCCAAAAAAAATCAGCCATTGGAAATTTTGGCAAATATAACCTCCCAAAGCAATATTGCTAATGTGATTATTGATTTTGAAGTCTATGACTCGGCAGGCAACAAAATATTTCAGCATTATTTAGAAAACCAGAATTTAACGGCCAACCAGGTAACTGAATTCAAAGGCACCTGGATTCCAGATGAAGCCGGAAATTATCAGCTTAAGCTTGGGATCTTTTCTTTAAATTGGTCCTCCCTCTATCATTGGGAGAATAATTTGTCTTCAATAAATGTTGAGCAATCAAACGACCCCCCCCAATCAAGCTCATTTGAGGTTGAGTCATCAGTAAATCCCACTAATCCACCCACAAACAGCCACTCTGAGATTACCGTAAAAATTAATCCCAACACAAGTTTATCCGATGTAATTATTGACATTGAAATTTATGATTCTTCAGACACAAAAGTATTTCAGTATTTTTATCAAAACCAGAACTTAACATCGGGCATAATTTCGGAGTATAAAGCCAACTGGGCACCAATCCACCCGGGTAATTACCGGATTAAAGTTGGTATATTTAACAATCACTGGGCTTCGCTTGTTCATTGGTTTGATGATGTGGGCAATATCACTGTTATTGAAGGAGTGTCGCCAACTCCGACCCAATCTCCTGCGCCGACTCAATCTCCATCACCAACCCCAACAACTCAACCTCCTCCAGAAGATCCGACTCCCACTCCAAATCCCGAACCTCAGGATCCTGGCAATGAAACGGAAATTGACATTATCTGGCCGGAGGATAACTCCAGTATAAACGGCATTCAGGTCTTCCGGGCACTACTTGCCACTTACGAGCCACCTTCTTATCGTCTTTTCTGGCAGGTTAACGGTGGGCAGTTAAACGAAATGGTAGACGCCAACATCGATGGTCAACCTCCCCACAAGGAAGCAACTGTCGACGTCACCCATTGGTA
>CAZFAI010000015.1:0-18531 GCA_964516555.1 uncultured Gammaproteobacteria bacterium | reverse complement strand
GTAAAATCCGGCCAAAAGAAATATTGAATTAAGCCAAATAAAATGTTGGCAAGAAACACTAGTTTAAGAAATTTAAAATACGGTTCACTTTTCAGGTTTTGACTGATTGGAAAGATGAACAATGAAATCAGGAGATTGAGCCGGATTAGGTAAAAAAAGGAGCTGGCTGAGAAATTGCTAGTGATCAATAAGTTTAAAAAAAAGGTGATCCAGGAAAATATCAAAAAACAGAAAAATGGTTTGTTTTTAACTTTTAAATCTTTTGAGGAAATTTGGTATGTGATATTAGCTATCGAGAGCAACAGAATGGCAATATCAATAAGGGGGAAGGAGATGTCAAAAAACTCAAGTCTTAAGAGTTGGCCAAAGAAAAAAACTATAAGTGTTGAGTAGAGAATTATTTTTGTTGTAAGTGCCATAGCTTGGAGCGGACGAGAAATGAGTGAAAACTCATGCCGAGAGCCAGTATTATACCTGGGGTGGAATCCAAAAAGCCAAGACGGAGAAAATAATTTTGTATGAATTTGGCCAGAGGGAAGAAAATAATTTGACAAATATTGGATTGCACCCCCCTATCGAGTAATTCTTTGGCGCGGACGTCAGTGTAATAATTTATTTTTTGTAAAAAAGAAGTTAGGTTGGAATGAGAATTGTGAAGGATTTCAAGATAGTTTTTTTGAACCACATCTTTTTGACTTTGCCATATTTCGTGAACATAGCCTTCGAAGCGGCCATAATTTTTGTCGAAAAGCCTTAGAAAGGTTTGAGAGGAGGTTTCGCCATATTTTAATTTACGGCCAAGAAATATATCTGATCTCTTGAAGGCAAAATTAAAATATTGATTAAGATCGATATGATTTATAAATCCGATTAATTTATTACTTGGCCTTTCATCGGCATCAAGCCAAAAAATCCAATTGTTACTGGATTTGGAAACTGCAAATTGGCGTTGAGCTGAAAAATTACCTTCCAATCCCCTACTGAAAATTTTTACTTTTCGGGTTTTTGATTCGAGAGATTTTAGTATTTGTATTGTTTCGTCTTCGGAATTGTCATCGACGGCAATTATTTCGTTGATTCGAGGACACTCATCAAGCCAGTCAAAGTTCTTCTTTATGTTCTCTGACTCGTTTTTGTTGAGGAGGATGAGGGTGATGTTAGTCATTGTTTGTAAGGTAATCTGCCATTCTTAAAATATTATTAGTTGTAGCATTCCAATCAATTCTCTTATTTTTAAAATAAATTAAATTGTTACTTGAAAATACTTTTTCCATTGTTTTCTTAGCAATTTTAATATTGTTTGGGTATAAAAGTCCATTAACTCCATGTTGTACTATTTCTGGTGTACCACCATCGTTGGTTCCAACAACAAAAAGACCTGCGTCTATGGCTTCTAGTGTCGCAATTCCGTAGGGTTCTTTTATGTAGTTGGCTGCAAATATATTGTGTTTTTTTAAAATTCTAGTTTTGGTTGAATCATTTTCAGTTTGGATAATTTCAAGGTCTATATTTTGCTTTGTTGCCAATTTTTTGATTTCATCTGTTTCATTGGTGGCCCTTCCTAGTAAGGTTATTTTTTGGTTCGGTTGTAATTGTTTTAAGGTAGTGTGGTGGCCTTTCAAATATGATAATTGCCCAATAGTAATAATATTTTTATTTTTTAGATTTATTTTGGTTAAATTAGTCGTTGTTAGCGCGGGATGAATGACAACAGATTTCTTTTTATATATTTTTTTTATTAAACTTTGTTCGTAGTAAGAAATTGTAATAATGTTTTTTGTTTTCCTGGTGTTGTATATGTCGATAAATTTGATAGGTAGTCGAAGAATTCTTGCAGATAGTCGCTTTATGGTATTGTGGTCGAATGAAGTCTTTTCATAAAATTCTCTTTTAGGCTCGGTTAAGAGGTATATCGTTTTATTGGGATCGAGGTATCTTAGAATGGTGGGAGCTTGTGTCAATTGGCAGGGAAAGACAATTATTACATCATAATTATTCGCAGATATGCTATTGCTAATAGATTTGCTTAATCTTGGTATCTCATAAAGTATTTGTAAAAGATGGGAATATACATTATTTGTTCCACCGAGTTGAGTAGTATTTTTATTTTCATTTTTTAATGAATATATGTCTACGTGATGTCTTCTTAATTTTAGGGACTTGGTAAATTCAGACAAAAAGTAAGCCGCACCACCTTTATCTAGGTTATGGAATATTGCTAATTTAATTTTTTTCATATCTAATTAGTATTTTGAGATTCTTCGTGTAGAAATATTATAATTGTTCTGTACATTGGTTGGGTTATTTTGATTGTTGTAATATAATTAACTTAAAATATGAAAAATATATGTATTGTTTCTGGAGTCTTACTTCTACTAGCCATTCCTTCTTGGTGGTCTTACGGATTTTATATTTTGCTTCGTTGGATTATATGTGTCATTTCGGTTTGTGTGGCTTACGGTTTTTATAAATCTAATTTGACTGGTTGGTCTTTGATTTTTGGTTCTATCGCTATTATTTTTAATCCGCTTTTTCCATTATATCTAAGTAAATCTAGTTGGGTTGGTATCGATATTATTTCTTCATTTTTATTTTTTATTACTGGATACTCAACCAAGAAAATATCGTGAATATTATATTGTTTATCTCTATTTATGTTTTTTTAATAGTTGCTTGGTTGATATTAAATTTAATATTTTATTCAATAAGTATTCTGGTCAAGAAAAATTTATCGACCATTCCACATGGTTTGAATTCCATTGTGAATTTTCTTATTGGCTTATATCTATCTTTATATCCTTTCTACCTTGCTTGGCAGTCTTTAATAAACAAACAATGGCTTTTTCTATTTTTGATTTTTATTGTTGGAAGTTTTTTCTTAAGTATTTTGAGTTCAATAATCAGTTTGTTAATTGTTCCATTTCATATTATCTCAGGGTTCTTTTCAATGAAAGCAGGTTTAATTTTATCTGATAATGGACAAGAATTTGATGTTGAATATATAAGTCCAGGTGGAAAAATTATTGAAAAAACATCTAGTGAAAGTAAGCAAAATAAGAATCTAGCAATATTTTTTCTACTCAGCTTTACTAATAATCTTTTTTATATTCTATTGCGTCCCAATCAATATCACACTATTGGGCTAGATTATATCTTTACGCCTGGTTTTTTTATGTTACAAAATGCAATAATAATGGGTATTCCACTTGGGGTTATTAATTTCATTCGATTTAAAAATTTTATCCATCCATCTTGGAAAGTGTTTCTGGCGAATGTTTTTAAAATTGAGCTTGTGTTGATTATTGGGATCCAAGTTATAGCTACAATTTATGTTTTTGTTTTTGAATAGCATTTACCGGAAATATCGAGACATGCATATCAACTTACCAGAGAAGCACTAAATTTTTCTAGATTGGGTATCAATTTTTTAATGTTCTACTAAAAATGGAACATAAATGGTTAATAAGCTAGCTTGACAAGAGATGTATATAAGTATATAAATAAAGCAGATATAATATTTGTAATTAATAATACTTAATAATGAAAGGTAAGGGTGGAATTATTACGGGAATAATCTCATTGGTTATTGGTGGTACGGTTTTTAGTGTAAGTCAGGCAGATATTGTAAAAAACTTTTCAAAAGATACAGGTATGTCACAAGAGGCGGCTGAACAGTACGTTGAACAAATATCGGAAGACAGTCTTGTTCCCTATGATGAATTAGGCTCAGACTATATTTCTGATGGTAAGGATATTATCAGTTTTGTATCTGAAATTGACTGTGAAAATTTTTCCTATGATTGGGAAACAACCACGTTGTCATGTGAAGAAGGAAAGTCGCAGCTTAGTAAGTTAGGTAATAGTGAAATAGCATTAGGAAAAGCGTACATAATACTAGCATCAGAGTTGGCATCTACTGAGGATATTAATGAAGCAGTTAGACTTATTGATAAGCTTAATACAGATTTAAAGTTAGATATAGTTAGCTATATGTATGATTATTCTGTAATAGATGAGATAAGGAAAACGAACTCATACAATAAGGCAGTACTACAAGCTGCGTTAGATAGTGAGTAAGTTGTTTTAGTGTGTAATTACAATTAGAGAAAACTCCGTAATTTCTTTGACTTATCAACTGTTTTTTATTAACTTCAACGTGCACCGAATAATATTCCTAGATACTACCTGTCTCATTCATGTTTAATCTATAATGAGAGGGATTTATGATAGCAACGTAGCGGAATTTGGGTTAAGGTTGGCATCGGGGAGGCGGGTTTCGTATTTGCCAAAGATTATAATTGGGGTGTCGTAGTCTGCCCAATTATAGATAAGTTCCACTTCGGGGGTTTTCATATTGACACAACCATGGGACATGGGAATGCCAAAATTATTGTGCCAGTAGGTTCCGTGAATGCTATAGCCGATGTGTTTGGGTACTTTTTCGTTGTAAAAAAACAGGATATACGGAACATTGGGTAGGTAATAATAAGTCCCTAATTCCTTGGATCCTCCGGACATTTTTTGAGAGCGGATTTTTGTCCAAATTTTGTAAGTACCCGAGGGTGTTCGGTCCCATTTTCCGGTGGAGACAAGAAAATTGTATTTTAATACATCATTTTCATAAGCATAGAGACGTTGGGAGGTCATATCAACCTCAATTCTTTTTTGTATATCTTTTGGGGTTTGCTCACCTAATATTTGTGTTTCAGATTGGGTAACCCTGGGTACTTGCACTTCCCTGTTGTTGAAGATGGCAACGTTTGCGTAAGGGTCGTATTCTTCTGTGAGGTTAACTGGATCTATTCTATCTTGAACTGAGAACATCTGGGGCCAATGGTTTTTTGTTAGAAGTAGGCTGGATGTAAATAGTATAAACAAACAAAGGAACCTGAAAACGATTGAATTCATTAATAAATTTTACACAATATTTTTAGATTAAGTAGTTTTGCTTAAAAAGGCTTATATAATTACTAAATATAACAATATATATCCATAAAATACCAAAACAGGTCAAATAAAAACTAATCCTGTAATAATATATTTTATATGATTAGAATATGTTAGATGTCAGAAAGTATAAGGAAAAGACTTGGTGGAATCTATGGTGGGAATGTTTCTGAGGTCAGTTCTCCGAGATTATTGTTTGAGAGGCAGCGGGATAATTTAGACACAATGGGCTTTGGTGATATTATCGAACGACATCCGGAATTTTTGCCAACTGATAGGGATGTAGCAGTTAAAGACGGAAAGATTGAAGAAGATCTAATTTGTCCGATGCTTGGTACTGTCATTGATAGTACACCTGAAGAAGTTCATCCAAGAAAAAGCTTTAGAGAAAGAGTTTGTTTGGTAATTCTTACGGGAGCTTATGAGTTGGATCCTGCCCACTCAAGTATCTTTAAAAATTTATATAGAAAACAATACAGAGGAAGAAGGTTGGGTATGGTTTTGTTGGGGTAAAATTACTAAATGAAGAAATTTCTAATTGTTGTATTTGGGATTACCAGTAATTTAGCGCAACTAAAATTGATACCGGCATTATTTGGGTTATATAAGAGAGGCTTGGTTAAAGAATTTAAAATTATTGGTCTGTCGCATCAAGAACGTAGTCAAGAGGAGTATGAAAAATTTATTAGGGAATCAGTTAAAAAAAAGCATGGGGGTGTAGATCAAAAAATAATTGAGGAATTTATAAAAATGTTTTCCTTTGCCAGTGGTGATGTCCGGGAGACAGACTTTTACGATAAGCTCAATAATTCAATTAAAAAAATCGGAAAGTGTGAGAATAAAATATTTTATGTGGCTACGCATCCTGAATTGTACGGGGCAATTTTTAAGAATATCCATACATCCGATTTGGTTAATAAAGAAGCTGAGAATTTTAAATTAATGATAGAAAAACCAATCGGTGATAGTTATAAAACGGCAAAGGGATTGAACGATTTGCTGGGAGAGTATTTTTCAGAAGAACAAATATTCCGTATTGATCATTATTTGGGTAAGGAAACTATTCAGAATATAATGGCTTTCAGGTTTGGGAACGCAATATTTGAACCGTTAATGAGGAGTCAGTTTATTGATCATATTCAGATTACAGCATCGGAAACTGTGGGTGCTGAAGCGAGAAATGCTTATTATGACAAGGTTGGTGCCCTAAAAGATGTCGGGCAAAATCATTTATTACAAATGTTGGCTTTTGCTACCATGGAAGAGCCTAAAAATTTTGACAACAGTGGTATTACGTCTAGCCGCTTGGGAGTGTTGAGTGTTCTAAAACCATTACCGGAGAAATTAGTTTTAGGTCAGTATGAGGGTTATTCCCAGGAGGGTAATAAAAGTACCAATACATTTTTTGCATTTAAAACAATGTTGACATGGGGAAATTTTGAAAATGTGCCAATTTATATTCGAGCCGGGAAAAAATTAAAAAAAGACGCCGCTGAAATTGCGGTAGTCTTTAAGGGTAAGACTAAGTCAAGAAACGCTTTGATATACCGTATTCAGCCTAATGAAGGGGTAGTTTTGAGGATTATGGTGAAAAAGCCAAGCATGGGTTTGGCACTGGAAGAGGGCTTGATGCAGTTTTGTTATAAAAGTTTGTCTGACAATTTAATAAATCCGTATGAAAGACTGTTGTTTGATGCGTTAAATGAAGACCAGACTTTTTTTAATGATGCTTCGGAGGTGGAGGCACAATGGAAGTTTATTGATTCTTTGGAATCTGAAAAAAAACCAATTAAGTTATATAAATCCGGGGGTTGGGGTCCGGAAGAAGCAGATAGATTGATAAAGGAAGACGGTAGAGAGTGGATAGTGCCGTCGGATAGTTACTGCAACAGATAGTGGTTGTTATAGGATTCGAACCTATGACCTCATCGATGTGAACGATGCGCTCTAACCAACTGAGCTAAACAACCAGATATGAGCAATTATACCAATAAAATTATTTTGGTAGATTGTAGTTGAGGCCAATAAGTAATAAACTAGAAATAATGGTAAATGAACATAAATTACAAAAAGGTGCTTCTTTTGGCGGATTAATTTTGGAATTCGCTCAGTCTATCGTCCTTGCCTTATCCGTATTTGTTTTACTTTATCTTTTTATTGCTCAACCGAATGAGGTTAAGGGCAACTCAATGTTGCCAAATTTTCATGATGGTGAGTACCTGTTGACTGACAAATTATCTTATCATCTGGGAGAACCCCGGAGAGGTGATGTGGTGGTGTTTAAAGCCCCACCCAGTGAGCCGTGTGCTGAGGACGAGTGTGAATATATCAAGAGAATTATCGGTGTTCCTGGTGACAGGGTGATGGTTAATGAAGGACGGGTATATCTTAATGGAAATCTATTAGAAGAAACTTATTTACCGGAAGATATTTATTCGGAGGCGGGTGCTTTTGCGATAGAGGGAGTAGAAAGGGAGATTCCGACTGGTCATTATTTGTGCCTTGGAGATAACAGGACTCATTCGAGAGATGGCAGAGAGTTTGGTCCAATCAAAAGAGAATTGATTGTGGGTAAGGCATTTTTTAAGTATTGGCCTGTCAGTCAGGTTGGTACTGTCCCAAGAGTTGTGATTGGAGATTAACTCTCCTGCTCCTGTAGTTCTTTTTGACAAACTTGTTTGTAGAGTGTGCTTAAATTTTGATACCTCTTGTCTATGGGACCGCGGAACTGAAAGGTTATTCTGGTATATACGTTTGACTGTGAAATTTTGACCGAAGTTGTTTCGTCTTTAAAAATTGAGGCGAAATCATTGCCAATATTATCTAATTTCGATTTTAAAAATTGGGGAAGATTTTCTTTGGTGATGGGAACCGTTCCCTCTTCAATTTTCTTTTTCATTCTTCGGGCAATTTCTTCTGCCCTTCTGACAGATGCTTTTTCTTTTAAGACAATTTTGTAGGCTTCGATCATGAGGCGGGTATCCCCTATTCCGGAAAGTGCCCGAGCATGACCTTCAGAAATTAATCCTGAAAGTAAGCCATCTTTTAAGGCGTCGGGTAAGGTTAAAAGTTTTAAGACATTGATTACGTAGGGAATACTTTTGCTGACCCTTTTGGCGATTAGAGGGTTATCCAGACCGAATTCTTCTTTGAGCCTTAGAAATGCTTTTGCTCTTTCCATCGGATTCAAATCTTTCCTCTGAACATTTTCGACTATGGCCATTTCCAGCATTTGTTGAGGAGATGTTTCTTTGACAATTGCCGGTACATAAGCCAGTTTAAGGGAACGAGCGGCACGCCAACGCCTTTCTCCGGCAATTATCTGATACCCGGCGGGTGTTTTGGCAATTATTAGGGGTTCCAGAATACCATGTTCACGAATTGATTCTACGAGTTCAGTTATTGAGTCAGGACTAATTACACCTCTGGGTTGGAGCGGATTTGGTTCCAGTTGATTTGTGGCAATCTGAATAATATTTTTCATAATAAAAGACTACTATGAAAAAGGCTGTGAAAAAAGTGAGAAAAAATGGTGCAGACTGGGTCAAGTTTAAGCGCTGACGACAGAAATTAGTTTTTTACCTAATTTTTTGGAAAATTTTACTATACCAGGCCTTATGGCGTAGATTGTAAAGTCTTTGCCGATCTTTGTACCGTTACCCGGGTGGAATTTTGAACCAACTTGGCGAACAATAATTTGGCCAACATCAATTTTTTGATCACCAAAAACTTTTACACCCCGTCTTTGACCAGGTCTGTTACTTTTTTGATTAGTTTTTCCTTGTGATTTAGTATGTGCCATGGTTTACTTATTAATTTTTGTAATTTGAATATCTGTAAGTTGAGGTCGAAATCCTTGTGTCTTGCGATAACGAGATTTCGCTTTGTATTTAAAAACTCTTAACTTGTCACCCTGATAGTTTTTAACTACTTTGTAATCGACCAGAGCGCCTTTAATGGTCGGTTTGCCGACTTCAACCTTGTTTTCGTCGACATGCAGAAGTACTTGGTCGGTGGAACCAGTATCGCCTTCTTTGAGGTCAAGTTTATCAACCGTAATGGTTTGATTTTCTTCGATTTTGTACTGGGTACCTGATATAGCTATTACTGCGTATTTCATAATGTTTGATTATATCATAAGAAATTGGTTGAAAATAAGGAAATTAAGATGAAAAAACAATGCCAATAGAGAACAAAAGCGCCATAATAGAAGATCCGCCTACAGACAAAAATGGCAGCGGAATACCAGTTACAGGTAGCAGGCCGATGTTCATGCCTATGTTAACAAATGCTTGCATCCAGATTTGGAAGGCTATTCCAAGCGTAAATATAAACAATACTCTGTCAGTTGTGTTATATGCCTTTTTTAAAAGTGAGCCGATAAGAAGATAATATGAAAAAATAATGAGGGAAATACCAAAGAAGCCTAATTCTTCAGCGGTAGCAGCAAACATGAAATCGGTATGTTTTTCGGGAAGAAACAGGAGCTGTCCCTGACTCCCCTTTTTGTATCCTTTACCAAAAAAACCACCGGAACCAATTGCAATTTTTGATTGTATTACGTTATAACCTTTGCCTAAGGGGTCGGATGCGGGATTGAGAAAGTAAGTAATCCTATTTTTTTGGTAATCCTGAAGAAAATTTTGCCAGATTAAAGGTGATATGGCGGCTAGCCCTATTGCGGCAATTATTGCAAGTTTGAGAAGCTTTGAATTATACAAGACGATCGGAGCCATAAGAAATAGCATTGAAATTGCACTGCCAAGATCCGGTTGAAGGGCGATAATTGAAACCGGTATCAGATGCAGCAGAGGAATTGTGGTTGTAGACAGGAAGATCATCAGCAGTGGTTTTGATATTTCTGTTGGCTGTATGGACACTGGGCCAATATCAATCCATCGCCTGGAGCCTCGAGTAATATTATTTAGAAGAATGGGAAATATCAGTAAAACACAGGAAAAGATTAGGATTACATATTTTAGTGGCGATAATTGCTTTGGAATTAGCTGTTTGCCAAAAAGAAACAGCAAAAATCCAATAAACCAGGCAAGTAATTGTTTTAGTAATAAATTCGGAGCAAGAGAACTGACCATTAGTATATTTATTGAAAAAAGCAGAAATAAACTTATTGCTACTGGCAGCCAGTAATTTTTTTGCATTAATCTACCTTTTCAATTTGAAGTTTGTCAGATTTCTCGATGGATACTGCTAGAGTTTTATTTTTGATCTCTTCTTCAAAACTTTCTGGCCAGGATGGTGAAAATATTTTGATTTTATCTTTTAGGTCAAGTTTCATTTCTTTTCTGAGTATTTGAATTGAGCGGGTGAAGTCTCGATACTCCCCTTCAGTGATTAGCTGCGGAGTAAGTTTGGTATCGAGATCGACTTGAAGGTTGATGTCTGAACTTTTCTTCCATACAATATTTTTGACATTGGTTTCTTCTTTGATGATGTCGATTAAGGAGGTATCCAGGATCGGTTGATTCGTTATGACGGTTGCTTGACTGAGTGGTTGGCGGACTTTGATACCGGCTTTTTGACGAACACCATGAATTTGGCGGGAAATATCACGAATAAGGTCCATTTCAAGATTCAATTTTTCATCAGTTAATTTATTTTGGGCTAAAGGCCAATTTTGCAAGTGAACCGATGTGTTTTGGGTAAGATTTTGGAACATAGTTTCGGCAATAAATGGCATGAATGGTGCAATTAGTTTGCAGATGGTAGTTAGTACTTCATAGAGAATGTGTAGATTGTCGGAACGATCACGTGATCGGCGAACATACCAGGTCGATAAGTCTTCCACTAGTTTTTCAATAGCAGCAGTGGCTTTTGGTGTATCGAATTGGTCAAGGTGGTCAGTAGTTTTTTGGATGGCATCATGCAATCTCGAAATTATCCAGCGGTCTAAGGGATTAGTAAGATTGTCTGGATTAAATGGTTTATCCGGTGTCCAGTTATCAGCATTAGCGTGCTGAATAAAAAATCGATGGGTATTCCAAAGGATAAGGATAAAATTACGTTTAACATTATCGGCGATATTGTAACCAAAGTTGACCGAAATGAAGTGTTTTTGTTGGCAGTAGAGCCAGCGCATGGCATCTGCGGTCATGTTTTCGACGGCTTGTTCATAAGGAATTCCATTTTTTTTGGTTTTACTCATCCTTTCGCCTTTTTCGTCTCGGACTTCACCGTGGGCGACTACATTTAGATAAGGAGTTGTGTTTTCAAAAGTTACAGAAAAGAAGAGCATGGAATAAAACCAAAGTCTGACCTGCTCAATCATTTCCAGTACTAAATCAGCGGGAAACCATTGCTGCCAATAATTTTTATCTTCCAGATATTTTAGTGTTGAGAAGGGTACAACACCGGCGTCAAGCCAGACATCGCCGACGTCAGGGATACGTTTTACGGTTTGCTGGCAATGAGGACAGCGGATCTCAATTTCATCAATCCAAGGCCGATGAAGTGATGGGAGCTGGTCAACGAGTTTTGGGTTAACAGCTAAAGATTTCAATTCTTCTAAGCTACCGACTACAGTAAGATTCTGACAATGAGTGCATTCGTAAAAGGGCAGGGCCAGGCCATAAAAACGTTTACGGTTAATCATCCAGTCTTCCATAGTGTCGAGCCAGTTTTGCATTCGGCGGCCGGAGTATTTTGGGTGCCATTTAACTTTTTCAGCGGCCTTTTTTAGCAGGGGCCTGACTTCATCTGATTTAATAAACCAACTATCTTCTAGTCGGAACAGACATTTGGTTTTGCATCTCCAACAATGTGGGTAACGATGGGTAATTTTTTCGGTTTTATAGAAAGAACCGGTTTGTTTTAGATAAGTAAAGACTAATGGGGCAACGTCATGAGCATACTGACCGGTTAAGTCACCATAACCTTCAAGAAAGTACCCTCTTTCGTCTATGGGGGCAATCATATCGGCTTTCAATTTTTTGCCTAATTCAAAGTCTTCCTGGCCGCAACCCGGAGCGATATGGACGACACCAGTTCCTTCAATGGGGTCAACTGCGTCCCATTGAGTAATATAGTGATTAATATCCTTTTGGGCGGGTATTTTAAAGAGTGATTCATATTTGCGGTTAAGCAGTTTTGAGGGATCGATAATTTCGTAGTCGGTTAGTCCCAGCCGGTCGGCGGATTGCTTGGCTAAAAATAAATAGTCGTCTCCCTGTTTGGCTTTGACGTATTGGTGGTTGATATTTATGGCCAGAAGAACGTTGGCGGCCAGAGTCCAGGGTGTGGTAGTCCAGGCAAGAACATATTCGTTATCGGCATCATGTAGCTTGAATTTGAGATAGACTGAGATGTCGGTAATCTCTTGGTAGCCATCAGCTTGTTCGTGTTGAGAAAGACCGGTTTCACAGCGTGGACACCAAGTTGCGGCGGATTTTTTCTTGATTAACCAGCCATTTGATTGTACTTTTTTGAGAAAGTGCCAAATATAAAGGTTGTTGGTTTTTGAGTTAGTGTAGTACGAATTATCCCAATCCATGAACATACCTAAGCGTTTTGACTGAGCAGTTTGAAGATCGGAGTATTTGTCAACCCGAGCCAGACAAGCTTTGGTAAAATTATCCAGGCCAAAGGCTTGGATGTCTTTTTTGGAATTAAAACCGGCATCTTTTTCAACTTCAACTTCTACCCAAAGACCCTGACAGTCAAATCCATTTTGGAAACGTTGTTTATAGCCCTGGTAGTTTTTGTATCTTTGAAAAACATCTTTCAGGGTTCGACCGCGGGCGTGGTGAACACCCATGGGGCCATTGGCAGTAATAGGACCATCGATAAAGGAGAAATTCTTGTCAGAATCAGAGTTTTTGTTTAAGAAACTACTGACCAGATCATTTTTTGCCCACCAATCAAGCAGTGACTTTTCATTTTCGGCAAAATCAAAGTTGTTTGGAATATCTTTAAAAAATTGTTGATTGTTCATGATTTTTGTAAAAAAATACCTTTACGGATAGGGCTTAAAAGCTTGAAATATTATAGCATCGATTATTTATTCTTCCGTAGGAAAGCGGGAATATCAAACTCGTCAACAATGTCGACTCCTTGAGGGAGATCATTTTCGTCAATAATATTTTTGATTTTATCGGTGGAAACCGAGGTATTTTCTTCATTGTTTTCGTCAATAAGAGATGATTGCTTGGACGAGGGATTTTCCGGTTGTATTATTTTTTTTGCAGATTGAAAAAGTTTTGGTCGTTCGTCAAATCCGGTTGCGATTACTGTAATTTTGACTTTGTTTTTTAGCGAGTTATTTATAGAGGCACCAAAGATAATGTTGGCATCAGGGGCGGTATGTTCAGTAATAGTTTTGGCGGATTCTTCGATTTCTGCCATTGTCAGGTCGGTACCTCCGCAGATATTGATTAATACTCCCCTGGCTCCCTCAATGTTTACTTCTACTAAAGGTGAGTCTATGGCAGCGATAACCGCATTGCGAGATCTATTGTCTCCTTCGGCTTCGCCAACTCCCATTAGAGCCGATCCGGCATTACTCATGATTGACTTGATATCAGCAAAGTCCAAGTTGATTAATCCAGGAGTGGTGATTAGTTCGGCAATTGCTTTAGTACCCTTATTGAGAACAGAATCGGCAATTTTGAAGGCATCTAGGAGTGTGGCCTTGTCGTTGACAATTTCCATTACTTTCTGGTTTGGGATTACGATAAGGGTGTCGATATTTTCTTTTAGACGAGAAATTCCTTCTTCGGCGTTGGTCATACGACGGGTACCCTCAAAAAGGAACGGCTTAGTAACGACGGCTATGGTTAAAATCCCCAATTCTTTTTTGGCTATTTCGGCTATTATCGGGGCAGCACCGGTGCAGGTTCCTCCGCCCATACCTCCTGTAATAAATACCATATCGGTTCCTTCGAGTAATTCCCTGATTTTATCTCTCGATTCCTCGGCAGCTTCCTGTCCGGTTTGCGGATTACCACCGGCACCTAGACCTTTGGTTAGTTTCTCTCCCAGTTGAATTTTGATAGGAGCGAGTGAATTTAAAAGTGCTTGGGAATCGGTATTAACTGCAATAAAGTCAACTCCGGAGATGCTGTCGTCTGAAATCATTGAGTTGATGGCATTATTGCCGCCGCCACCTACTCCGATGACTTTCATTTTGGCAAATTGTCCGGCCAGAGTTTTTATTAGAGCCATATTAATTACGGAAGTAGGGGCTCAAGCATTTTTTTGATGCGCCCAAATATACCGTTAAATGATACTTTATTTTTCTTCCCAGGGGAAGCATTGTCTTTTAAGTTCTGATCAAGACTATACATAAGGAGTCCGACGGAACTGGAAAAAGCCGGAGTTATTATGTCGTCAACTATACCACCTACTTTTGGCGGATTACCAACACGGAATGGTAAGGGTATAGTTTTGGAACAGACATCCCGGGCATTAACAGTTTGAGCTCCTCCACCAGTCAGGACTATCCCGGCCGGGATGATATTTTGAAACCCACTGCTTTCGATTTGGGTGTACACAAGATTAAACATTTCTTCCAGTCTGGGTTTGACTATACCATTTACAGCTGTGGTGATGGATATTTTCCTTTTATCATCAGAGTTAATTCCGAAATGAGACAGTTCGACTTCATTTTCAAATTTCTTATTTTCCAAAGCTTTATTAAGTCTTAGCTTAATTTTTTCGGCTTCTTCAAGAGAAAATCTTAATCCTATGGCAAGATCGTTGGTGACGTTGTTTGCGCCAACCGGAAGGACGGCTGAATAACAAGGTGACCCTTCTGAGTAAATAATGATATTGGTTATACTGCCGCCGATATCGACTAGCGCAACACCTAATTCTTTTTCAGTATCAGTTAAGGCTGCTTTGGCTGCCGGTAGTCCCGAATATACCAAAGAGGTAATGCTAATCCCAATTTCTTCAAGACATTTTTTGAGATTTCTTATGGCCGGACTTGATGCAACGATAATATTGGCTTCTATTTCCAGGCGAATTCCGTTCATGCCAACCGGATCTATTACGCCTTCCTGGCCATCAACAGTATATTTTCGGGGAATAACATGTAGGATTTCTTTGCCGGAGGGTAGCGAAATGGCTTTGGCAGCTTCGATTACTCTGGTTATATCAATTTCTTCAATTTCTCCATTGGGATTACTGATGGCAACAACTCCGTGCGAATTAATTGATTCAATATGCGGTGCCGAAAAAGAAATTATGGAATTGTTAATTTGGAAGCCAGCCATTCTTTCTGCTGATTCAACACTTTGAGTGATAGTGTTGGACGCCTGTTCCAGGTTTATAATCTGGCCTTTTCTAAAACCGAGAGAAGGGATAGACGATACGGCTATCACGTTAAATCTGTCTTCGGCATCAAAATATTGGCCAATAATGGTGGTTACTTTTGAGGTGCCGATATCGATACCGCTAATTATTTTAGAGTGTTGCATATGGACGACCGATACTTAAATCAATAAACTTAACATCATTACCATTAATTCTAGCGATTTTTAAAATTTGTTGTAAAGAAGCAACTTGTTGGTAGGGATCTTTTTGGGTTGAAAGTACTACTTTAGTGGTGCTATTGTTATTAATCAAAAACTCAACTTCGTTTTGAAAACTTCTCAGGACAAACTGATAGGTTTCTATATCGGCTGTATTGAGAACAAGATTTAGTTTTGTAAGATAATTATTTTTATCGGAGTTTGGGTTTAGGGTTATTTCCATATTTTCCAGTTGCAGCTGGTAAAAAAGCATATATGCCAGAATAAAAAAAAGGATGGCAAGAAAAATTCTTTTATATAAGATTGTGGATAAGGCTGAGAAGCTTTTGGTTGCCATAGTTAATTTTATCCTGTTTTAAAGAAGGTTTTTTGATTAGTTTGCCAATTGACGTCAAAAGAGTTTTTTGATCAAGGTTATTTTGATCGATTATTATGGTATGTTCGGGTAATTGTCTTTTTACCCATCGGGCATTTTTGGCTTGTTCGTTTTGTTGACTGAAAGGGAGCGGGATTAGAATTGATTTTTTCTTTAGGGCAACAATTTCCTGACTTGTATTGGCACCTGACCGACCGATAATGATGTTGGCATTATTTAACACCCAACCGATATCTTCAAGACCAATATAGTCGAAGACAAGGTAATTTGAGTACTTTTGTGATAATTTCTTGATGGTTGAATAATCCTGTTGGCCTACGGGATGAATTATCAGGTAGTTTTCCAGTTTAGGCAGGGCTTCTTTTATCATTCCGTTGATGGTGTGAGATCCTTGGTTTCCTGCAGTTATATAGAGAATGGGCTTGTTTATTTTTATTGAAGAAAATTTACCGGATAGTGAGCTGAAGATTTGGGAACGCAGAAGGTTTCCTGTAACGACAACTTTGTTTGCTGGCAGAGAATTTATTTGATTTCTATTGTCAAAAGACAGCGCAATTTTGTCTACAAATTTACTGTTAATTTTTGTCGACAAGCTATTGGTTAAGGTTTGTTCATGGGTAATTGAAGGAATATTGCTGATTTTGGCGGCAATGATTACCGGCACAGAAACATAACCTCCAAATGAAATGATGACGTGGGGTTTTATTGTTTGGATAAATTTTCGTGAGTCATAAAAAGCACTGATGGTTTGAGGAATACCTCTGAGGGTGTTTGGCAGCCACCTTCTATCAAACTTTCCGCAATTTATGCCATAAAATTTTACTTTTAGCTTGGGGATAAGTTTGGATTCAATTGACGGAGTGTTGTTGATGCTGGAATTATATTTTCTGCCAATATAATGGACATTCCAATTTGTTGAAGTATCATTTTTTAGCTGATTTATCAGTTCGATTGCCGGAGTCGTGTGGGTTCCGGTTATGAGAATAGTTTTGCTTGTTTTCACTAGTTGAGTATATCAGCTTAGTATTGTTTTTTTCGATATTTCTGACCAGACCCAAGGCTGACAGAATGGTCACAAGCGAAGATCCCCCATAGGAAATGAATGGTAGCGGTACACCGGTAAGCGGGATTAGTGCAACGATGGCTGATACATTTATGAGACATTGATAGGCTATCCAGCAAGCAGTACTGGTAATAAAAAGTGACTGGAATGGATCAGTTATTTTCCCTGCCAACTTAAAAAGATAGGTTACCAGGTAAACGTAGATAAGGAGTATTAAACTAACACCGATAAATCCGGTTTCTTCTCCAATTACTGCCAGGATAGAATCGGTTGATACTTTTGGAATATATCGGTATTTTTGATCTGAATTAGCAACTCCTTTACCAAAAAAACCTCCTGAAGCAAGCGCTAAGATTATTTGGTTGCTATGATAGGAAGTTGAAGTTGTGTGTTCCTGTGGGTTTATTAGAGTTTTAAATCTGGCTAGCCGGTAAGATGATGTAAAAATTAGAATTAGGCTCAAAACTGTTGCTGTTAAGCATAATAAAAATAGTGAAATTATTTCCCCACCGGCAAGATAGTATACAGTTATGACAATTGTTGATATTAGAATTGCCGTGCTTAAATTAGGTTGAAGCAGGATTAGAAAGAAAGGTATTGAAAGGTAGATAACAAGATTTTTTATGTTTCTTTTGTCATCTTTGGAAAATAGATAAGAAAAGTAAAGTACTGATGTAAATTTCACCAATTCGGAGGGTTGAATACCGAAAAATCCAAAATCGAGCCAGCGCCTGGCACCTAATGCTTGATTTCCAAAAGATGGAATAAGTACAAGGATAAGTGCCAATATGGAAATAACATAGAAGGGGAAAGAGAGATTTTTTATTGTCAAAATTTTAATTTTACTGACTAGTAAGTAACAGATCAGACCTATGCCAAGCCAACTTATTTGCTTTTTAACGAAAAAAAATTTGTCTCCGGTGGTTGAATTTGCTTCGGAGAGTGAAGAGATAGAAATAAATAGCAAACCGATCAGGATCAGTGAAAAAGTTATTAGCGGTAAAATGTTTTTCGTAGTGGCTTTTTCTGGTAATTTTTTCATCTGGGTAACTGGATGGAAAAATTTTGTAGATTTTTAACTGAATGAACGGTGTGAGGTAGATGAATCTTTTTGATAGTGGAATTGTGTTTATTTTTGGGTGTTAACTCGGTTCCAGTTATGAGTTTGTTTGAAAATCGACATTGTTCTTTTTCAATATCTATCCGGTAATTAATTCCTGTCAATTCAGCCAAATGAAGGTAAAAAAGAGGGGTAATTTTGGCTTTTTTCTCAAGCTTGGTATAGAAAGAAAAAGAGGCTGTCAGGCGGGGGTTGCATTCAAGTAGGTATACATTTTCTTCAGAAACAAAGAAATCAAGGCCAAAAAAACCTTTGTATTCATATTTTTCTAATATTTGGATAAAGGAGTTGGTTATTTTTTTAATTTGCTTTTCAACTTGAGATGGAGCGGTTGAAGGCCATTGACGGCCAACAGTGGTAAAAGGATTGTCAGTCAGTGGTTTGATACCGGTAATTTGAAGTGCTGGAGGACTTTGAATCAGGCCATGTTTGGTGAGGCAGCAATTGTTAATTAGGGTATAACCCTGCAATAGGGGTGAAAATTTTACAACAACATTGGGAGTAATTTCTGATTTTGCTTCATCCCAATTTATTGCCT
>CAZFAI010000014.1:14011-20047 GCA_964516555.1 uncultured Gammaproteobacteria bacterium | reverse complement strand
AATTATTTTCAATTTAAAAAAAGGATATGGCTTGATGATGTATGGGTAAAGCATCCCATCCCGGGATAAAAGAGGAAGAATGCTGGGAATAAGTAGTACAAGAGAAGCTGTTGCTGAAAGAATAAGAAAAGTACGCTTGTCTGATCTGAAAATAAATATGATAAATAAAACAAAAACAAGAGAAAGGGCGACAAAGGTACTGCTTAAAAAGACAAATGAGAAAAAGACAACAAATTCCCAAAAAAGTATTTTTTTATAGTAGAAATTGTAGAGTAAATAAGTTGAGATAAGAGCTGGGAATATGTGTTGAGGTGCCCAAAGAAGTGCTGTATATGGATTGTAAACCATAAAACCGGTAACATTTTGATTAAACCAGTTTTCAATATGAATAAACCCGGTTTGCCCATTAAAAAGAATGGGAATGATGTCTAGGCTAGAACTAAAAATAATAAAGGGTGGGGCAAGTAATTTTAAGAATGATGATTTTAATGTTTTGTTAACTAGTGTGAGAAGTAGTAATAGAGAAAGAATTGAAGTTAATATTATGTATACAAATAGTACTGTGGATTGGTCTAGGACGAATGTTTTGGAGACAAATGCGGGTAACAAATAATAACCATAATAATAGGAAAACTTCATATATGGAAAATATGGATGAGATGGGGGTACTCCGGTTGATGAGAGTGCCGTAACGGCATAGTTGTGCTTGTAATAATCGACAACACCGGGAAACCGAAGATGGGCGAAGCCATTCTGGATTTGAGGAAAGACCAGGGGAGAAATTACCAGACCAATTCCAAGTATAAAGATGAAAATAAACAGAAACTGAAATATATTAGGAGTGGAAATCGTGAATTTTCTAAAAGGACGATATTTAAGTATTAAAATAATAAGTAACAAAAATAAGAATATTGTGATGAGAGTTGCGTTGTATTGGAAATAGTTTTGGTAGAGAAAGAGAAAAACACTTGAGGAGCATATATACAAAGCAAGGAAGTGGATCATAGCTGATAAAGCTCTAGATAATCACCGTCAGGCTTTGGATACTGTTGAATTAATTTCAATTTTGACTTTTCTTCTGGAAGTAAAAGTAATCTGGATTGATTAATTAGTAGATAGACTTCATCCCCGAATTCTTTGGCATTCAAAAGACTTTCGGGAATATGGGTAAAACCTAAACCCTGCCCAATGACTGTTAGATTGTCGACATTTTGGGTATATATTTGGAGGCCATTAGGTAGGGTGCCAAAAGCACCCTCGGTTCCAACTATGACATTGGCCTCTTTGGATCGGTTTATAAGAAAGACAGAGCTTTCTTTTACACCCCAGCCTGATGTCCAGTCATTCAGGTAACCTGATTCAGTAGGTGGTATATTTTGGTCAAAAGGTGCAGTAGAAATTCCTATTATCCAAATAATACCTGGTAGAAAAAAAAGTGTGAGAAGGGGTAGGAATAATTTATTTTTATATTTTAAAAAGATATCTGCTAGTAGGTAGGAGAATAACAAAATAAATGCAGGAATCGTATATAAGATATATCGGGCGGTAAAAACTTTGGCAAAGACTGCATTGGCAAAAAGTGGCAGAATAAACCAGGATAATAAAACCAGGTGAATTAGGTTTAGCTTTTTCTTGATTAAAAAGAATGCCAGTAATATGACAAAAACGATAAAAGGGAGGGAGATGTAGTGGGAGAAAATTGAAAAAATGTCAATAAGGTGTGGCTTAAGAGGATCAAGCGGGTGGGCAAGAATTTCAGATACCGACCATACATAATCCCGGTTACGGAGTGCAATCATATGAAATTGAGGCCCAAGCCGTAGGGTGTTGTATATTAAAAAGGAAATAAGGGCTGATCCAAGCGGAAGTATAAATGAACGCAAATTTTTGAGATTAAAAATTAGGAATGTAGCGAGTGATAATGTAATAAAATAAATTGCCGGTGATTTGGTAATCCAGGCAAGTCCGAGGGTGAGTCCCAGAAGAAGGGAAAGATCGAAACGTTTGAATTTGGAAAGAAGTAAACTCAGAAGCAGAGAAGCTAGGCCAAACGTACTCAAAAGCGTGTCAGCGAGAGCCATTCTGTCGAAGAAGAAGGTAAAAGGCAGCAAAACATAAATTGTAGGAGCGATTAGAGTAAAGGGGAAGTTTTTAACTAAAGATTCCTTGATAAATGCATCAAGGGTTTTTGTTTTTGAGTAATAATTTAGAATCAAGCAGGAAGTAAGATAGAGCAAAAAGCAAATTTTAAAACCAGAAATTACTGAAACGAAACGGGATGCATAGAGTGGGTCGGTAAATATTTTGAAGAAGGGAATGGTAAGCCACATAAAAAATGGCTGTTTGCCGTCTGTAAGAGGTATGAATCGGAGGGTTTCAACGTTTTGGATAACTTGGGACCATCGGACATAAATTGCTTCGTCACCAAAAATGGGTAGTGTAATTAAATTCTGCAATCTAGAGGCAAAATAAACTAGGGTTAGCAACAATAATGAGGGTAGTAGAAGTTTATTTTTTGACTTGATCATAGACTCCGGATAAATCATTTTTTTTCACCCTCCATATTTCTTGTATCATTTGCTTTGATTCTTTTTTAAATCGGGCAGCATTGTCACCTTTGGTGGTACTAGTATCTTCGTTTTTCCATTCTACTTCGACTTCCTTTATTTTATAACCCCACTTTTGAGCCATAAAAAGTAACTCAACGTCAAATGCGGATACACGCCAACCAGACTTATTATTCTGCTCCTGAAAGAATTGGAGTCTAGGAAAAAGCTTCTTGGCAACTTCTGTTTTGAAAGCTTTGAAACCGCATTGGGTATCGTTAATGCTTGTTAAGAGAATAAGCTTTCTAAAAATCAGGAAAGCTCGGGACATTATTTTCCTAACGAAAGAATTACCCTCTCTTGCATTGCCGCGAGAGCCGATAACTACATCATAATCTTTATCAAAAAATGGTAGTAATTTGTTTAATTCTTTGAGTGGTGTGGATTGATCCATATCCGTAAAGAGAACTATTGGATATTTTGCTTGTTGTATTCCACCCCAAACAGCTGAAGGTTTGCCGCCGTGGGGTAAATTAAGGACGCGAAAATACTTGTGATCTTTGGCAAACTCCTGAGCGATTTTGAGGCTATTGTCAGTTGATTCGTCGTTGCAGATGAGAACTTCGTAGGTGTAATTTTGTTTAGAAAGAAAATCGTCTACTTCTTTTAATACCCCCCTATTTAAGTTGTTTTCTTCGTTGTAGCAAGGGATAACAACCGAAATGTTCTTTTTATTCATAATAGGATTATAGAAGACACGGGCAATAAAATCATCTAATTTACAACAAATTGCTTCTTTGTTGAACTGTAATACCACCGTAAAGGGCTTGATTGTTAAACGTGGAATACTTGTCCAGGTCTTTAAGCCATTGTTCCAGACGTTGAGGGTTGTTTGGGTCTATTTCATACAAGATATATAGGTTGCTTGTAGTTTCTTTGGTCTGAGGTAGACATTTCCCTTGTTCCTGATACCAATCGAGTAAATATTCATAGGTATGAGGAACATGCGGCGGGACATAAATTGATAGATTGTAATCGCCCTGAAGTGATAATTGGCAGATATGTTCAATGGATTGTTTTTGATTGCCCAATGTTATGTGTTGAGGTCCATCGAAACCCGCGGAAAGATAATTTACGACATAAGGCACATTACCAAAAAAGAAAATTAATCCGACCATGAAAATTAATAAAAATTTACTAAACTTGTTTTGCCAGGAAGT
The DNA here is from genome assembly GCA_964516555.1 of uncultured Gammaproteobacteria bacterium. GTDB lineage: Bacteria > Patescibacteriota > Microgenomatia > UBA12405 > UBA12405 > CAZFAI01. The sequence continues at coordinate 16,281 of CAZFAI010000014.1, read as the reverse complement.
AATAGACATGGCAAAAAGAGCGAAGAAGGAAGGATAAAAACCAGTCAAATAATAGTCGTAAAGTGTGCCGTAATTACCAACGAAGAAAAGAAGTAAAAATAACGGTATGAAAGTCCAAAATAATAGAATCTGAAAAACAGTGTTTTGGCGGTGTTTTTTTAGCAATAAAACCAATCCGAGGAAAAAAGAGAGGAGGAGTAAGAGTGAGTATGGGGTAACATTAGTATCGAGCTTGGAAAAAAGGTAGTGATAGTAATTTTGGAGACGCTGCCAGAGGAAGGGTATGTTGGGTATGTCAAAAGATTTTCCTGAAACTGAGTTGGTTTTTCCAACAAGAAAGCTTAGAAAACTTCGGGTAATTTTAAAATTATTTTTTATCTCGAAGGCGAGTTGGGGAAGCAGTAAAATTAAAAAAACTGCCAAGCTTTTAAGCCAGTCGGTAAGTTTAACTTTTTTAATTTTTGGTAGATGATAAAGGAATAAAACTAAGATGGTTGGTATAAAAAATATGGCAGAGGCAGCTTCTAGCTGCAGTGTTATTCCGAGTAGTAATGACAGCCAGACTAAGTAAGAATGTTTACGGTGAGTTATTATCTGAATCAGGCAGTAAATCATTAACATAACGAAAAAAGGTAGCGGAGAAGGGTTGGAAAACCAACGACTTGAACGGATAATATAGTTGCTAAAAGCCCAAAAGCAGGCGGCCAGAATTGCGCCTGTGTGGTTCCAGTACTTTTTTAATATGAAATAAAGCATGGGGATGGTTAGGCTTTCCAGGAAGGCAATAAAACAACTGGCGGTTGCCGGATTGCCACCAGAAAAAAAATAACCGGGGGTAATTAAGTAAAACCAAGCAGGGCCTAAGTGTAAACCCTGGATACCCGTAGTTGGACCTATAGCCGGAAAATTTGTACCGTTGATGATATCGTTGGCAATTTTTGCATCCCGTCCCTGGTCATAATAAAAACCAAGTAGGTCATTTTGACGATAGGTCCGGAGAAAGAAACCGAGGAGCCAAATTAATAGAATAGGTAAATAACGGATATTTGATTTAAGAAGAGAAAATGCTTTATTTGACATGGGACAGTTTAAAGATTTTTATTCCCTCAATCTCCCACTCTTTATCAATTTTTGACCAACCAAAAGCTGCAATTTCCCATTGGGGATGATTTATAGGTTGACATTCTGTTTGCCACGGTTCACAAATCACAAATAATTGCTCCGTCATCCGGTTGTGGAGATCAAATAAGGGGGCATTATTTTCATAAAAAAAGTAACGGTAAGGAGGGTCATAATTTTGTTTGGCTATTAGGGCGAGATTAAAGGGTTCATTTTGAGATTCTGCGATTATGGATTGAACGATGTTTTTGGTGTATGAGAGTTGACGTGGTGGATTGTATTGCAATGGATTTTCTATAATGGATAAGTAGACTAATGCCGAAAATATTGTTACCGACAACATCTTAAGGAATAATTTTTGTGAATAAAGAAAATTTATAAACAAGGCTGTTAGTATAAAAACGGGAGGGAATAAGAAACCAAAATAATGATCATAGATGTGTTGTTTATAAAGACCCAATCCGGCTACACCCAAAACTATCCAGGATATTAAATACAAAAAGTATTTATTCTGTGAAAAAGATTTATTTTTAATAATAATAAAAATTTTTATCAGAGTAAAAAGCAGGAGAATAATAGTAAGTATCAGACCATAATCTGTAAATTTTGCCGTAACAAGTCTGGAAAATATCTGGCTAAATAAAGGAAATATTTCCGGTACTGCCTTGTAAACTTTTAAGTTAACAGTTGTTTGTCTTTGGGTAAAAAAGGTTAGAAAGGCATTAAAATTTTGACCATTGTTTTTTAGGTCGAATAAGATCAAAGGAGTAAGAGATAATAGGAAAACAATAATCGACATGGCAATATTCTTCAGGTACACGAAAAATAAACTGCGATTTTTTGAATAAAGGTTAAATAAGTGAAAAACTGTGAATAAAAAGGCGGATGGCAGTAGTAAAAGAGCTAGGTAGTGCGAATTTATCGCTATAATAAACGCCAAAGTGGCAAAAAATAGGTATTTGGGTTTACGGTTAAATATGGCTTCGGCTACAAAATAAAAGAATAGCAATGAAAATAGGGGCATGACATTGGGATTCCAGGAGAAGTTAGAAAATTTTATTACTACAGGAGAAATTGCGAAAAGAAGTGCGGATATTAAACCGATTGATCTGTTGAACCATTTGCCAGAGTATTTGAAGATAAGATAACAG
>CAZFAI010000014.1:0-14001 GCA_964516555.1 uncultured Gammaproteobacteria bacterium | reverse complement strand
TAAAACGCTAAGGAGGGCAACAAAGATTGACGGACCAATCGGGTTGAAGTTAAACAGTAAAAGAAACGGGGATATCAAATAATAATAGTAAGGACCAAGATACATATTGCCGATACTGGTAGTAGGACCAATAAAAAAGAGGTTACCGTTTTTGAGAAAATCTCTTACGATTACCATGTCGCGGCCTTGGTCGCCTAAAAATTCCATATATTCAGGAAGGCGGTAGAGTCGCAGGAATGCAGCCAGCAGAAGTATAATTAATATCAGCCCTTTGTGGCCGAATAACTTATTTAGCATGGGATAGGTTAATTTTTTTCCAGAGATTTATAAGATCCTTAAATCCAGCCAGAACAACGCTTAATTTTGCTCCGGTAGCTTCTCCTGAAACACGCGGATAATGGTTTACCCCGATTTCAATTATTTTAAAACCGGATTTTTTGGCATGAATGAGAAATTCAGAAGAGATAAACGGTCCTCTTTCGGAATCTAGTTTTGGAATTGTGTCAATTACTTTCTTTCTTATTAACTTAAAGCCGCAGTCAATATCTTTTACCTTAAGCCCGAATAGGGCAAAAACGGCCATTTGCCAAAGGTATGATCCGAATTTTCGGTAGAAGGGAACTTTGCGTCCCAGATAGTAACCGATAACAAGATCTGCTTTGGTTTCTTTTTGCTTTTCGATAAGTTTTGTTATTTCTTTAAAGTCAAACTGTCCGTCGGAGTCAGTAAAGGCGATCCAGTGATACTTTGAATTATAGAAACCACTTTTTAAGGCAGCTCCATATCCCCTATTGGGATTGTGATTAATTATGCTGATTTTGTTTGGGTTGGTTTTTAGTATTTTTTCGGCTACCTGTTGCGTCTTATCTTTTGAGCCGTCATTTACTATTATTATTTCCCACTTGTTACTGATATCTTCTAATACTTTAATTGCTTGAGTGACCGTAGATTCTAAATTGTTTTCTTCGTTATATGCGGGGAAAAATACTGATAATTCATCAATAATTTTGTTTTTCATATGGAAAGTATAGCAACTAGTTTTTGGTTTTGGAAATATTCTTGAAGAAAATTAAACTATAGGTTATAATTATTACATAGGAATTGGTAAATAAGATACCATAAAGTAACTTGGGGTGATTGACATATTACATATTTATTGTATAATATCCTGTAACATAAGTTATTATGTATATGATAATTAACAAAGACAGAATTACTAAAATTAGTTTCGTGGCTATTGCTTTAGGAGTATTGGCCGTATCGTTAGTTAAAGCTAAAGGTGTGGGTGCCCAATATTATGTTCCCAGAGAAGATAAAAGAGCTCTTTCTCTCGATAAGAAAATAAGACCCATAGAAAAAGAAAATTATTTCGACAACATTTCAAGCGATGTTGCAGTGTTTGTTGAAGATGACGTTTTGGAATTTAAAATCAGCGTTGAAAACGTAGGTAATGAAGTGTTGCATAATATTAAAATTGAGGACCAGTTGCCTGCTAACTTACAATTGATTTTTCATCCGGGTGAATTAAATAAAGGTAATAATATTGTTTCCTGGAATATAGAAAAGTTGGAAATTGGTGAAGTAAAAAACTTTTTGATAAGAGCAAAAATTGCCAACGTCGATGATATTGTCGGAATGACAAAAAGAACAAATGTGGCTACAGCTACAGCGGATGGCATCAGCGATAAAGATGATGCCTCTTATTTTGTTGGTGTCAGAATTGTTCCCAAGACGGGTGATTCGACAATAATTTTGAAGACAGTTTTTATAGTGATCGGAGTTGCCGGTGGCTTAGGATTGAGAAAAATTGCCAGAGGTTACTAAAAGCAAATAAAATAGTTTTATTGCATGTGGAGATACAGGGTCATTTTGCCGTCAGAATGAAAAAGCTTAACGTGGTTGCCAAGGCTACTACCGGTATTCCTAAAGAAATAAGCTATTCCATCGTTAACGGCGACAATAGTTTTATTTGGTGAGACCATATCTATGCCGTTGTGGAAACGGTTTGAATAAAGATATGCATACTTAGTCACACCTCTTTCCTGAGTAATGGTTATAGGTTCGTTCATGGGCCATCGGTGTTCCTGGAGGTAAGATGAAGAGTCAATATCGTTGTAGTAAGTCCAGGAGCCTATATTATCTTCCTCAAGATTATAAAGACCAAAATGAAGATGGTCGCCAAAAGAATAGCCTGTATTTCCCATTAGACCGATAGCTTCACCTTTTTTCACTTCCCTTTTGCCTACAAATTTTGCTTTGAGAAGGGCGCTGAGTTCGTTTTCGGCCGCCTTTTTGAGTTGTTGATAGCGTGCTTCGTCGTTGCGGGTAACTGCCAGTAAATTAGCTTTTGAAGATTTTTGCTGGGCAAGAGTTTTGTTTTGTTCGGCTAGTTGGTTTTGAAGTACAAGCAGTTCTTCTTGTTTTTTTTCTTTTTGTGACTTCTGGATGTCGTAATTCGTGCGGACTGTTTCCATGTTGACAATGGTTTGTTGACTGTTTTTTTGAACAAGAGAGATGTATTTGTGTTGTTCGAGAAAGCCGTTGAAGTTGTTGGTAAAAAGAAAAGAGATGAATGGTACTCTCTTGGAGAGACGATAATTTTGATTGATTTGCTGGATTAGGGCCATCGTCATTTGATCAAGAAAGCGGTCAAGATCGTTTATTTTGACAGAGAGATTGTTGATTTCATTTTCGAGCAGCTTAATGGTGTTTTCAGTTTGAGAAATTTTGAGCTGAGTAAGGTTAATCTGAGAGTCAAGAATTTTGATTTGGTTGGTTAGGGTGTCCTTGGCTTTGGAAAGATCAACTAGTTTTTCGGTATATTCATTTATTTTGTCCTGTAGGTCATTTATCGGTTGACTGTCTTCCTGGCTGTTAAGATGAGGGTGAAAACTTGCAAGGGAAATTAATAGTAGCGTTAAATATAAAACAACTTTTTTTATCATCAGCTAGAATCTGATATATCTTTTAACTCCAACCCAACTTGCAGTAAGTCCGATGAGGGTTCCGGATGTCAAGGTTGCCAAGAATATTTTTAGATAAAATATTTGATCAAAATTAATAAATGATATTGGTTGAAAAAAGGAATTAATATTTATACCAAAATAGTAAAAAAGGAAGATACTAAGAAGGGTACCCACGATGCTACCAATTAAGCCAAAAAACATACCCTCATAAAGAAATGGTTTTTTGACGTAAAATTTTGAAGCACCAAGAAGGCGACTTATTCTAATTTCATCTTTCCTATTGGTGATTTTCATGCCAATAATTACAAAAATTACGAAAAAAGACACCAGAGAGCTAACGGCAATAATAATTAGACCCGATTGACGGATTAGTTTTGTCCAGGAAAGCAAAGACTTAATAATATCTTTTTGATAGATTATTTCGTCAACGACGTCATCTTTTGATTCAAAGTCCTGGGCGATTATTTCGAGAATGGATGCGTCGGAAACTGCTACTTCAAATGAAGCCGGAAGAATATTGGCAGTAACCATTTCCGTAAGCATGGGATTGTCCTGGTTTTGTTCTTTGTAAAGACTGAGCGCTTTTTCTTTTGAAATAAAGTTTATATCCTTGATGCCCGGGTATGAGGCTAATTGTTTCTGGACACCTTCTACCGTTTCCAGGCTTAAACCATCCTTTAGATAGAGTGTTATTTCCGGCTTCGTTTCAAAGTGGCTAAGAACTGAAGAAAAACCGTTGGAAATTATTAGAAAAGATGTAATAACAAAGAAACTTAAAAACATTACAAATATTGCAGTAAAGCTTTGAAGTGGTGACCGTCTAATATGGTGCCAGGATGTTTTAAGAGCTGACATGATTTTCTTTTTTCTTTTTAACTTTTATTGTTTCTTTTGGTTTGGCAGTATCTTTTATAATCTCACCGTTTTTTAAGTATAAAATTCTTTTATCCAGGGATTCTACAATGTCCATATTGTGGGAAGTCATAATTACAGTTGTGTTTGTTTTTTTATTAATATCCTGGAGTAGTTTGACCAGATTCCAGGAGTTTTCCGGGTCAAGGTTGCCGGTAGGTTCGTCAGCAAGTATTAATTTAGGTTCTATGGAAATTGCCCGGGCCAGGGATGTTCTCTGGAGCTCCCCTCCTGACAATTGTGAGGGGAAAAGCATCTTTTTGCTGGACAAGTTAACTTTTTTGGTTACTTCGTCAATACGCTGGAGAATTTTTAGTTTTGGAAAGCCTGCGATATCAAGAGCCAATGCTATGTTTTCCTCTACACTTTTGTCGGGAATTAGCTGGTAGTCCTGGAATATTACGCCGATTTCTTTCCGGTAAGAATCCAGATGTTGTTTTTTGGCGTAAGTTATTTCGGTATCACCCAGAAATATATGGCCACTTGTCGGCTTTATTTGCCCCAGAATTAATTTTAGTAGGGTTGATTTGCCGGCACCAGATGGTCCGGCGATAAAAACGAATTCCCCTTGTTTTATCTTAAAATTAATGTTTGATATAGCGTTAGATAAGCCGTAGCTTTTGCTGACGCCATCGAAAATTATTTTCATTGGACAATTTTTATAGTGTAAACATCGACAAACCATCCTGCCTTGGTTGATGAATTTGTTTGACCTTTTATTTCAACAGTTTTATCGATAAAAAGATCCAGATCTACACTTGAAGATGTAAGAGCAACTTTTTGGGTTTCACCACCTTCCCGTTCCAGGTGATGAGTGCCTTCACCGTTAACTCCGGATGATTTAAGAATACCGGTGGCTGAATCTTTAAAGGTTTTGCTTTCGTCACCATATACGACACCTACTTTGATGTCGTCCTGTTCGACAGTACCGTTGGTGAAAGAAACGGGGTTGTTGTCTGAAGATCCGGGAGAAGAAGGGCTTAATCTGGAAAACAGGAAGCCACTGGTAATCGCCAGAATGGCAACTATAACAAAAGGTCCAATTTTAGATAAATTACTATTGTTTTGACCAGAAGGTGTCGATGGGGATAGGTTTGGAATATCCATAGATTAAATTATATTAATAAGTTCAGTATAACAAAAAAAATGAATTCAGATTTATTGTTTTTGATAAAGCAAATAGAGAGTATCTTTTTTTGACGGAAACATCATCATAAGAAAATAATTGGCTATTTTGACAAGTTTTAAGGATAATTTATCGCTTCGATTTTTTGTCCGAAAGGGGGTGAAGGAAACAAATGTGGACCGTTCTTTTAATATTAACGTTTTTTTGGGATAAATATTTGAGAGTTCGGAGATAACGTATTCGCGGTTGTGGCGATGATAGATAGTGCCATCTTGAAAATGAGTGGTTTTAAATTGATCCAGCGGTGGATATGTATTTTTGTTTAACAGTAAAAGGAGGATGTTTTGGCTTCTTGCGGCATTGGGGGTGGTGATTAAGAAGTATCCGCTTTTCTTTAGTACACGAGAGACTTCTAAAAAAAGACGTTCGGGGTATTCCGTTAGGTGTTCAAGTACTTCAGAAAATAGGACAAGATCAAAAAAATCTTTTTTAAAAGGTAAGTTTTGATTCTCTATATTTATGGAGAATATTTTTGATGATGTGACATTTTCGTGAAACGAAGATACACCATAGACATCGTAACCTAGAGAAGATAAACTATCGGAGAGGTGGGCTGGAAAACAGCCAATATCTAATATCTTGGAATTTTTGGGTAAGTTAAGTTTTTCTATTTGTTTGAGGATAAAACGATACCTGTCTATGTGAATGTCAAAGTATTTCTTTTGTTTTGAGGAAACAGATTGCAAAATAGTTTCAGTTTTCATTGACGGATAGTGATTCTGAAATAAATTGGTGTATTTTTTCCAGACTAGAGTCTACGGGGATAAAGACCCATTGGCTGTTTTTGAACCTGGACGGGTGGTAGATTATTACATTTGATGCTGAGTGGGTAGAAGTGGGAATGTCAATTTTGTTAATTTTAAGACTTGAGATATTTTTTCCCAGTGCTAGAGCGATTTGAGAGATATCAAGATCAGTAAGGTCGGTCTCTATATTTTTATAGAAAAAATTATAAAGACTGGCGATTGTATTTATATTTCTCATTTCAGGTGACGATATTTTTTGAACTAAAGCGTCAATAAGCAGCTGCTGTCGGGCCATCCTACCAAGATCGGTGCCACCTTTGAGTGGATCTTCAGAGCTTTTTCGAGACCTGACAAATTCGGTTATGTTGCCTGAATCGAGTTTAATTAAACCCGAGGGAAATTCTATAGTTTTGTATATAGGGATATTTTTTGATGGGTTGGAAATGTAGTCAGGATTGGGGTATTGATGATCAGTAAAGCCATTTTCAAGATAGAGCTCAACACCGCCAATAAGATTGACTAGTTCTATCAGATCATTTGTATCGGCAACAATTACACGGTCTACGTCTTGGCCTAATAAGTTTGAGTATTTATCTTTTATGAACTTATAATCAACTGAGCCGTTGTTATTAGTTTTTGATAGTTCATAAACTGAATTTACTTTGCTTTGGATGTCTTCAAACCAGAGATCTCTTGGTATGGGTATAAGGGTAAGCTTGCTATCGTTTACAGATAGTGAAGCAAATATGATGGTATCAGTCATTTCATTTTTTTCTACAGAATCCTCTCTTTTATCAGCCCCAAGTATGATGAAATTTCTACTAATTATTGGTTGTTTGATGTGGCTTTCGATAGCTGAAAAAATTACATCAGGAAAATAAGAAAGAGGTCGGTTAAATTTTGAAGATATCCTGTTGCCAATATTAAGAAAAGTGGCAAAAAATAGAGAAGAAAATAGAAGTGATGAAAGAAGTGAAATCGCAATGATTATGAGAAAGGGTTTTAATTTCATAGTTACAATCTTAACTCACTTTCTATAAATCCGCTAAGGTCTCCGTCCAGGACAGAGGTGGTGTCAGAGGTTTCGTGGCGTGTCCTAAGGTCTTTGACCATCTTGTAGGGATGTAGAACATAAGATCTGATTTGGTGTCCCCAGCCGGCAATAACATTATCCCCTTTTATCTGTTGTTTTTCTGACTGTTTTCTTTCTTCCTCAAGAGCCCAGAGCTTTGAGGTTAATACCTGCATGGCTAATTGACGATTTTGATCCTGAGATCTTTGGCTTTGAGAAGAAACTGCTATTCCGCTGGGTTTGTGAACGAGCCTGACGGCGGTGCTAACCTTGTTGACGTTTTGACCTCCATGTCCGCCGGCACGATAAGCGGAAAATTCCACATCTTCGGGGTTTACCTTTGCTTCTGACTCGCCTTCAAAAATTGGTACTACTTCTACTTTGGCAAATGAGGTTTGGCGAAGCTGATCTGCGTTAAATGGAGATAGTCTGACTAGACGGTGAACGCCTGATTCGCGGCGAAGGAGACCATAGGACCAGGGTTCATTTATTTTAAAAAAAACTGATTTGATACCGGCTTCTTCGCCCGGAATTAGGTCTACCAGTTGATATTTCCAATTTTGACGTTCAAAGTAGCGCATATACATCCGCTGTAGCATGCTTGCCCAATCCATGGCTTCAGTGCCTCCCTGTCCGGAGTGGACGGAGAGAATTGCCTGGTTTTTGTCATACTTGCCTGATAGAAAAACCCTATTTTCCAATTCAGAAATACTTTTATTTATATTAAATAGTAAGTTTTCGAGTTCTTTTTCTAAATCGGAATCGAGATTACTAGAAATAAGTGTAGAAAATTCCTGATACGAGGCAATGTCCTTTTCGATTTGTTGAATTAAGTCCGTTTCTTTTTGAAGATCGGAGAGGGTTTGCATTTTTGATTGGGCGTTTAGTGAGTTATCCCAAAAGTTAGGTTGCTCTGTTTCTTTTTTTAGTTGCCGGAGCTCAGTTAATTTGTCAGAAAATGATAATTTTTCTTTTAAGTAATTAATTTTTTGGGTAAGTTCTTCTACTGTAGACATTTTTATTCTTCGTCAATGCTTCTTAATATTTCCTCAGAAAGATTTTTTACTATAGCCTTTTTTATATTTTTAATTTGTTTTTGAGGAAAACCGTCAGTTTTTAATTTTATATTTTCAACATCTTTCTGAAGGTCAATTATAGCAGGATTTGATCCTATGTTCTCGATGTATTGTCTGGTATTTACCGGTAGAGATTGATAAATATTTTCAAGAGGGTTTATTTTATCCTCTTCCCCAAGAACAGTAGGGTCAGGTTTGGTTGATAAATTATTATTTTGTTGATGAAAGGACAAATAATTAACCAAAAAGTAAAATAGGAGAAAAAATATGAACAGACGGAATATTATTTTGGGAGAAAATCGAAATTCTTTATCCTTGCTGTTTAACTGATGGGACACAATTTATTGTAGCAATTATTGCGTCAGTTTGGGCTGGAGATAGTCAATTATCGGCGTTGAACCCATGATACAGGCATTGTTTTCGGGGTCAAACAATAGCGGCACTCCAGTTTCTTCGTATTTCTGCGGAGGAGAACATTTGCCGACCGTTTCCATAAATTCTTTTTGTCTTTCTGCAGAAGTCAATTCTTTGATGGTAATTGCTATGTTATTTTTGGAAAAGTATTCTTTTACAATTTTGCAGTGAGGGCAGGTGGGTGTTGAGTATACCGTCAAGTGGGTTAAATTTATTTTATTATCCCCTTTTACGTTGTTTTGAGAACGGAAATAAAAAAACATGGCTATGGCAATTATGGCAAGTCCAATTATTATTTTTTTCATTTTGTATCTGTTGTAATCTCAATTATTTTATCACCTACTTTAATAAGTTGGGCATATTCAAATCCTGAGACGACATGGCCGAAGTTTACATAGTCGCCAGTTAGATGCTGACAGGCTTCGGTGGTTAGACAGATAAAAAACTGACTGTCGTTTGAAATATTTTTGTTAGCAGGACCACGTGCAAGACCGACAGAGCCCTTCACAAATGGTGTGGAGCTGAGTTCTGAGGCAATTGTGCCACCGCCGGTACCGTTCCCCTTAGGGTCGCCACCCTGAACAACAAAACCAGTTTCGACCCGATGAAATGTAAGGCCATTATAAAAGTCGGAGTTGGCTTTGTTGATGAAGTTTTTAACAGTATTCGGAGCTTTGTCTGAGTATAGTTTTAGTACTATTTGTCCGCTTGAGAGTTTGATTGCAGCCATAGATTCTCCTGTTGAGTTGTCTGCGGGAAGGTTGCTTGATGGCGAGGGTTGCGTGTTTTGAGAGGAGTTACCTGATGATGGTTGGTTAATGTCAAGATAATTGTCGGAGGTATTGTTCTGAGAACAGGCAGAAAATACAAAGGAGAATAACAGAAGAAGAAAAACAACAGATATCTTTTTCATGCCTTATTCTACCAGAATTAAAATACGCCTTGGTCCGGTCTCAATGTCTTCTTTGTTTTTACTTTCAGGAAAATCGTGGATACTGTCCATTAACAAAGTGTAAGAGTATTTAAAATATGCTCCATGTTGGGTGCCAACATCGTGAACAATAAATTTATTTTTGTTGTCATCGTAACCCAATATAGTAAGAGCGTGATAATAAGGACCACCGGAATTAAAATGTTTATTTTCGGCGAATAGCTTTTTACCGCTGGCGGGAACAATCACGGGTATGTCTTTGGAGATATATGTTTTGATTTCTTCAAGAGTGGGATTGTCAATAATTTGTGACCTGTAGTTAAGATGTTTAAGGGTAAGATCTGACAATTCGGACAGATTGGCGTCTTTTTTTATTCCGACTGATTCCTCAAAAGAAATTAATGAAAGGAGATCTTTTTTGATTTGGGAAAGGTCGGGCGATTGATTCTCTAAGTAATAATATGCCGTCAGAAGTGCGGCTTCTTCACAAGCATCCTGCCAAGGTTGATCCCAGTTTTTCTCGGGTGACTGTGGAACAAAGGTAGTTTCGATAAGGTGTTTGTTTGGAATTCCAGAGTTCAACATTACGGTTGGTTTTGGAGCGATTGTTTCGGTTATATTTTCTATTTGGTTTTGGACTTTATTATTGGTGTCAGTAATCTTGTTTTCGACCTTCAACAAGACATCATCTTTTGAGGAGTTAAGATAAAAATAAAAACCTAGTGTCAGAGAAACAACAAATAATCCAACAAAAAACAGGATATTTTTCATTTGATGAATTTTACCAGGATATTTTGACTGTATATAGGGTATAATGCTCCGGTGACAAAATTTAACGAAATTAGAAATGTGGCTGTTATTGCCCATGTTGATCATGGCAAAACTACTCTGGTTGATGCACTATTGAAACAAACCCATACGTTTCGAGAAAATCAGGAAGAGATGCAAAAGGACAGGATTATGGACAGTAATGATTTGGAGAGGGAGAAAGGTATCACGATATTGTCAAAAAATACGTCGGTATTTTACAAAGATTGCAAGATAAACATTATTGATACCCCAGGTCATGCTGATTTTGGTGGAGAGGTGGAAAGAGTTTTAAATATGGCAGATGGTGCTTTGTTGATTGTTGATGCAGCCGAAGGACCATTGTCTCAGACAAAATTTGTTTTAAAAAGAGCGCTGGAGTATGGTTTAAAAATAATTTTAGTAATTAACAAAATCGATCGTAATGACTCCAGAATAAAAGAAGTAATCTCAGATACTGAAAATTTATTTTTAACTCTTGCTAACGATTCTGATTTATTAGATTTTCCGGTAATTTACGCAATTGGGAGAGACGGAAAAACATTTTACGAAGTACCGAGTGAAAACAGCGATGCAGGAGATACGGCTCCCCTATTTGAAACAATATTAAAATATATTCCAAGTGCAAATAAAAACCCGGACAAGCCTTTTCAATTGTTGGTATCGGCTTTTGAAAGAAATGAATATTTGGGAAGATTGGCTGTGGGTAGAGTTAACCAGGGTGTCATTAAAAAGGGTCAGTATGTTTCTTTGGTAAATCCTGACCAAAAAGTGAGCAATAATTTTAAAATAGAAAGACTGTATGTTAATGAGGGAATTAATAAAATTGAAGTAGATGAAGCTAAAAGCGGTGAAATTATATATTTGGCCGGGATACCTGATATCAAAATTGGTCAGACTTTAACTGACATTAATTATCAGGTGGCACTTTCGGATATTGAAATTGGTCAGCCGACACTAAAAGCCAGTTTTGGTCCAAATACATCAAGATTTGCCAGAGAAGAATCTAAGTACTTAACCAGCAGAGAACTAAAGAGCCGTTTGTACGAGGAAGCTTTGACTGATTTGGGAATAAAGGTCGAAGAAGACCCAACTGATAGTATCAGAGTATTGGTGTCAGGTAGAGGAGAATTGCATTTGGCAATATTAATCGAGAGATTAAGAAGAGAAGGATATGCCATGGAGGTGGGGAAACCGGAAGTAATATTAAAGATTATTGACGGCAAGATTTGTGAGCCTTTTAATGAGTTGACGATTTTGACTCCTGAAGAATATTTGGGGACTATTAGCGCTGAAATGGGGAAAAGAAAAGCAGAGATGTTAGATATGATAAATGACGGTAAGGGCATAAAAATTATTTATAAAATCAGCGAAAGAAATGCCTTGGGATTAAGGAGTGTGCTGATGACTGAGACAAAAGGATCGATATCTTTAAGCTTCTTATTTTTGGGATATGAAAATAAAAGAGACGAGAATAAAAAAGAAAGAAATGGCGTTTTGATTGCATCAGAGTCGGGAAAAGCTTTGTCTTATGGGTTGGATTTGGCACAAAAAAGAGGAACAACTTTTGTTGATCCAACTGAGGAAATATACGAAGGTCAAGTTGTTGGAGTCAGACCTATAGTTGGTGACCTAGAAATTAATGCCTGCAAGGGTAAACAGCTAACAAACATGAGATCGTCTGGTAATGACGACTCAATAATATTATCTCCTGCGGTGAAATACAGTATTGAAGAGTGCCTGGATTTTATTGAAGATGATGAATTGATAGATGTGACAGCCAAGAGGATTCGTTTGAGAAAGAAATATTTGTCAAAAATTGATCGGGTCAGGGCCGGAAGAAAGAAGGATTCTGCTCGAATAATTGGTTAAAAAAGTCTGAAAATACTTCTGCAAAATTAATTTCACGAAAAAGATAATATATTACGGCGGCTATAACAGCCGTGCCAATGAAAGAGCCTAGTGAATGAAAGATACCTGCTATAAAATTGTAAAGTGCGAACTTCCAGGGATTGGCATTGTAAATCATAAAACGGGTACGATAAGAAATACTGTCCAGTTTGCCGTTTAATTTCTTGATTTCCAAGCGTAATTTTTGACTTTCTTTCATTTTTTTAAAGACAAATTTATAGCGGAGGCAATCTCATCCATTTCAGAGTCGCTTAGATTTTCACGATGATGAATGTTGATACCATTTTTGTGAGAGTCGTTGGGGTACCTGGGAATAATTCTAATATGGGCGTGGGGCACTTCATAGCCAAGAGTCAGAAAAGATACGGACTCGGCTTTTAGTGAATCAATGGATGCCAGAGATATTTTTTTGGCAATTTCCCAGTATTGACCAAAATCAGGAACGTCGTAAACCCAGCGATAGTGTTGTTTTGGAATAAGAAGGGAGTTGCCCTTTGATAATGGGTTAATATCGAGAAAACCTAAAAAATTGTCGTCTTCATAAATTTTAAAAGCAGGAAGTTGGCCAGAAATGATTTTACAAAAAACACAATCCGTTTCCATAATAAAATGATACCATTTAGGGGTTACCCAATTCCGGGTGAAGTTTCTGGATTATTTTGATGATAGTTTTTTCAGCCTGATTTAGTGTTTTTTTTATAGTAGCTCCGGCTGCAGCAGGATGTCCACCACCGGCTTTTGTAGCTGATGCGATTTCGGATAAATTATATTTATAAGGATCACGGGTCCGGAAACTAATAGCACAGACTTTTGGTTCGATTTCTACGATACTGGCAGTAATATCCCAGCCCGTTACGGATTTTAAGAGATTAGCTATGTCTGATTTTTCAGTGTGGTTTCGGGATAAATTATACTTCTGAAGGGTTTTATAGGAAAGTGAGGAAAATACCACATGACTATTAAAGTATTCTTTGAGGTTATTTAAAGCAGCCGCGCGAAATTTTATTTGCTCGGGTTGAGACTGGTTTTCTATTTTGAATATATAATCCGGGAAATCAGGAGCGATTTCAGTTAGCTTAGATATTAGTTGAAAAGTTCGAGAGGTTGTTTTTTGGTATTTGAATCCACCGGTATCAGTGTATATTCCGGTAAACAGATTAATTGCGATATCGTGATTAATTTCTACATTCCATTCAAAAAATAGTTCAGTCAAAATTTGGCAAGTTGCCGGAGAATTTTCATCGATAAGATTGATATCAGAAAAAGAAGGGTTGCTGGAATGATGATCTATGGTTATGGTTTTTAAGTTTGATGGTATAGTGACCGGAGCAATTTTGCTGATTTGATTTAAGGCGGCGGTATCAAGAATTATGAAAAGGTCGTATTGACTGGTGTCTATATCAAAATAGTTCTTTTCTTCAATGCGCGAAAATTCCGGTAAGTGGTCAAAATTTTGAGGTAATTCAGAGTCACCTTTTATAATGGTTACATTCTTTTTTTTGCTTATGAGAAATTGAGACATAGCCAGAACACTACCCAGACTATCACCATCAGGTGCCGGATGACAATGTAATAAAATATTTTTTGACTGATCTATTGCTAAGAGTATTTTTGGAGCTAGGGTTTTTGTAGAGTGGTTCATAAGATATATTACCCGAATTTAGGGTAACAACATTTTTTATATTTTTTTCCTGACCCACAGGGACAGGGTTCGTTTCTGGCAGGGGCTTTTGTTTTGGCGGGAGACGATGTTGCTATTTTGGTTACAGTATTAGTAACAATTTGAGGAGTGTCTATATTACCTTTAGATTCAGGTAATGATTCTATTTCACCGCGGGTTTCAGTCGCATTTTCAGGAGTAATTTGAGTTTTGGGAATGGTGACGGGTTCCAATCTAAATAATTTTCTTGAGAGATTGTACTCGAATTGGCTAATCAGTTTTTGGAACATTTCATAGCCTTCTTTTCGATATTCGATAAG
>CAZFAI010000013.1:0-20669 GCA_964516555.1 uncultured Gammaproteobacteria bacterium | reverse complement strand
AACTATGAAGGCCAAGCAAGGCTGACAACAATACCGGAGTGGAACCGATATTTAAAAGAGAGCAATATCCCGGAGTATGATAGAGATAACTTGGTTAATTTGATGGAAGAATTCAGGCAAAGATATAATTATATGTATCTGGTTTTGTCCTACGACCAAGGCTACGAAAAGGATATTCGGGACTACTTGGATAATAATTTCGAAATTGCCGATATAAAATATTTTCCTACCGATATAACACTGTTAGTTTATAAGTTGAAGTATGACTGATTAATTTTTAAAATATAATTATGAATTACAAAAAAATAGCCAATAAATATATTATAAAAATCGAGAGAGGAGAAATGATAATGGCGAGCCTGGAACAATTTTGTAAAGACGAAAAAATAAAAAATGGGTTAATTTCCGGTGTCGGGGCTATTGACTGGACAGAAATGGCACATTACAGGGTGGATACGAAAAAATATTCATCATTTATTTTTGAAGAAGCACTGGAAGTGATTTCTCTTAATGGTAATGTGTTTTTGGATGAGAAGGGAGAAGGAGTGATTATTCATGTTCATGCGGCCATGGGTAAGTCTGACGGGAATATGGTGGGCGGACACTTGGTTGAAGCAAGAGTGGCAGCGGCCTGTGAAATAGTACTGGAGGATACTGAAATGGAGATTGGCAAAAAATATGACGAGGCAACCGGACTTAAACTAATGGATTTATAAAGAACGTTCCCGAGTCGAAATTTTAGATTTTTTGGCTACAGACAAAAAGCTGTCGACAGTGAGCTCTCCGTAGGAATGAAAGAGTCTTTGAAATAAATCATCAAGACAAGCTGTAGCAAAAGATTTTTTGTCCTGGGTGGGTTGATAGAAGAATACCCGGCCCTGAGCTTGACGTTTTAAAATTTTCTTGTCAGACATCCTTTTTAGAACGGTCATTATTGTAGTATAGGCATATTTTCTGTCAAGCTTGTGCAAAACTTCTGAGGGCTTTAGGGGAACAGGAGACGCCCAAAGCGTGTCCATTATTTTTTGCTCCAAGCCACCTAGCAATTTGCATTTACCGGTACAATGACAGTTACAGTTCATAGTGGGAATATTACTACAATCGTAACAGTTTGAAAATAGCTTGCTTTATCGACTTTCAAGTTTCTGACAAACCGGACAATAGAAAGAAGATCGGTTGGCTATTTTTATTCTCTGGATTGGGGTTTGACAGACCGGGCAAGGCTCCCCTTCTTTTTGATAAACACGAAAATGATATTGATGCGACCCAAAAGAACCATCGGGGCGAATATATTTGTTGTCCCTGGCCGTAGAGCCGCCATGATTTATGGATTCCCTAACAAGGTGAATTATGTTTTGGTAAAGCTTTTTGGTTTTCCCTGGACTAAGCAGGTTAGAGGGGGCAAGTGGATGGATAGCTGAGAGGAATAAGGCGTCATTGGCGTAAATGTTGCCGACACCAGCAAACTTATTTTGATCCAAAAGAGTAAGTTTGACCGGTCTTGATGTATTTTTAAGTTTCGACTGAAAATAGTAAAGAGTGAATTGGCTACTTAAAATATCAACTCCCAAATCCTGTTGTTCTTTTTTTAGTTGTTTTGGGTTTAGTAGTTTGACCCATCCGAACTTCCGCTGGTCATTAAAATATAATTTTGAACCATCTGAGAGGTGGAAGGTCAAACGAGTGGATTTATTCGGAAGCGATGAATTGTTTAGAGACGGAGTTGGGTGGCCAAGAATTGTTTTTTGTTGATGAAGATACACGAGCTGACCAGTCATTTTAAAGTGAAACAACAGAACATTACCATCAGTTAACTTCAAGGAAAGCTGTTTGCCACGGCGGGAAAGGGATTTTATTGTCTGGCCAACTAAATTGCAAGGGTTCCCAAGGAAAGACTTACGGTTGTGAACCTCTACATCAGATATGGTTTTGTCTAATACCTGGTCTTGTAAGAATAGACGAATAACTTCAACTTCCGGCAATTCAGGCATAGAGTAATTATCTCATGTAGTCACTAAGACCAACTGAGAGTAGATATTTGCTATTTGCCAGACGTGACAAGGCAACTTTTGTGTCGGCTAACCGATCTTTGATATTGCTAAAATTGTTAAGAAATATTTGGGTAGATGAGACATAGCCCATGATTAGTACTAAATCAGAAATTGCTTTTTCTCCCGACTGAACTTGGTGGATCAAGTAAAAAAGTATTATTGTATAGAAACAGACGGCAATATTTTGAAGAGAAAACCATTCAATAAAACCCCACTGGCAGAGTTTTTTGAAATGATTGGTGAAATCCTTTGATTCTTTCTCAATTTTATTAGTATCCTGGAGCTTGGCATAATAGACTTCGGTCTGTTGGTTTTGGACGTCTTTGAGCTTGGTGTATTTTTCGGTGGTAAAAACATCAACAAAATAATAGCTGGCAATATAAGCAACTTCCAAAACGAATATTTTGGTGTCTAAAAAAAACAAAATTATCGGAATAGTAGCAAGAGATACGGCTGCATCAATTCCAGGTTGGCGGATGAGTTCCAGGGTGGTCCGAACTGCTTCACCAAAATTTCTAATTGCTTGAACTACCTCGTGACGAACTTTTTTATCATAGGTTTTAAGACCAATTAACATAAACTGATGAATTCCAAATTCAGTTTGATTGATAACGCTATTGAGATTGTGAATAGAAAGAAGTCTGGTGAAATTGTCAAAGATTAAAACTGTAATTATCAGGCCAATAAGTGGGAAAACATGATCGAAACTGCTTCCAATCTCCAGGAATTTTATGACGCGAGAATAAAGAAATATTGAGAGCATGGGAAAAAGAGCAGATATAAGGCGGACAAAAATCCACAAAAAGAACTGGTTTTTGTGACATACAAGTTTGAAAATAAATTTTAAAATTTCTCTAGTTTCACGAGTCATGTCTATTTAAATTGTCTTGAATAAGGAAATTAAAATCAAGTACGATAAAATATATTCATGAAAACTGAAAACTTTGACACCATCATCATCGGATCCGGACCTGCCGGGCTGACAGCAGCAATTTACAATGCCAGAGCCGCACTAAAAACAATTATTGTAGCCGGAGGACAGCCGGGGGGGCAATTAACGATAACAACTGTAGTGGAAAATTTCCCAGGATTTGTTCATGGTATTGGCGGGATTAAATTAATGATGGACATGCAGGCGCAAGTAAAAAATTTTGGAGTAGAAATAAGATACGGACAGGTTGAGAGGGTGAAACATACTGCGGATAAATTGTTTAAGGTAGAGCTACAAGACAATAATGTCTTGGTGGCAAAAGCGGTAATAATCACAACCGGTGCCGGCACAAAATGGCTGAATTTGCCGAATGAAAAGGAGTTGATTGGAAAAGGGGTGAGTGGATGTGCTACCTGTGATGGAATGTTTTTTAGAGATAAAAGGGTGGCAGTGGTGGGAGGAGGAGATACGGCTTGTGAAGAGGCTGATTTTTTGAGCAGGTTTGCCAGCAGGGTGACACTGATACACAGAAGAGATAGTTTAAGAGCAACTGCTTTGCAGCAAAGAAAAGTTTTAGAAAATCCTAAAGTAGACGTTTGGTGGAACAGTGAAGTGAAAGAAATTATCGGTAAGGATAAGCTGGAGAAAATTAAAGTGCTAAATAATGTTACAAATGAAGAGAAGTTGGTGGATATGGATGGATTGTTTGTGGCTGTCGGTCATACTCCAGCAACCGGGTTTGTGGCAGATTTGGTAGAGTTGACAGAAACAGGACATGTGGTTACCGGAAAAAATTCACAATTCCCAACTATGAGCAGTCAGGAAGGGGTTTTTGCTGCAGGAGATTGTACTGATAACGTATACCGGCAAGCAGTAGTGGCTGCCGGAGATGGAGCCAAGGCGGCAATTGATGCCGAAAGGTGGATTGGTGAGCAAATGCTTAAGTAGGCTGTTACCTAAATAAAATAATTGTAAAATCGAGAGGATCGTAATGCTGCTTGAAAATTATTTTTGAACTTAGAGTCTGACAGAAATTAAAAATATCGGAGGAGTCAACATAGTAAACTTTGGAGTTTGGTTGATTTTGGGGCTGAGGATGGAAACCAGCCATGTTGAAAGCAAGGGCGTAGGAAGTATGGTTAAACATGGTTTCGATGTAATGTTTGCGATATTCTAAAGTATTTACTCCCTGATTGTAGTTAAGACAACCTGAAGCAATAACAATGTCAAAAGTATTTTCAAGGGGACTGTCAAAATAATTCAACTCCAGAAAACGATGGTGGGGGTATTTTTTTTGAGCTTCTTTAATAAATTCAGGTACAAGATCAACGCCAAGATAAGAAAAGTCGAGGGTTTGCTTTCTTAGGACATCTACTAAATTGCCTAAACCACAACCAACATCGATAATAGATTTCCCTTTAAAATCAAGCTCGTTGAGAAACTGGTAAAAGCGAATATCCATGGAATGCCGACTAACCCACTGGAGTGATTTGGGACTATTGCCAAAAAGTTTGTAGGCATGCTGATAGTCTTTTTTCCGATCGTTGAAAGTATACATCCTACCAGTATTATAGCTAAAAAGCTTCTTTGACCAAAATATCAGGTTTGAGAAAAATGGGAGTTGATTAGTTTTGTTATTTTTAAAATAAATTTATCAGAATTAAATTCAAGAGCGCGCTTGAGGCAATCTGATGAAGCGAGCTTGATGGTTTTAAATTTTTTTACGGCAGCAATACAGGATTGAGGCGTTAACTCGTTGAACAAGACACCTGTTTTTCCGTCAACAACTGTTTCGGCAACACCTCCACTGTTGTAGCCAATTACGGGGGTGCCGTAACCCATAGACTCGACAGATACAATGCCAAAGTCTTCATTGTCGGAACACATAAAATAAGCCTGAGCTTCAGAAAAAAGTCTGGCTTTTTGCTGTTGAGTGACTTCTCCTAAAAACTCGATTGTCGGACCCGATATTGATTTGAGTTCGGCTTGAAAATTGGCGAAGTCACGACCAAAAATTTTTAGAGGTATCTTTAGTTGATTGCAAGCCTGAATAGCAATGTCGTAACGCTTAGCCCGAGCCAGACGACCACCAGTTAAGTAGTAGCTTGGGATATTTTTTGAAGATTTTGGTGATTTTGAAGAGGGAATGTCAACTGGGGGATTAACTACCACCGATGGTTTTCGATAATACTTTTCAATTCTTTTAGCGGTGGTGTGGGAATTGGCAATATATTGATCAACGTTTCGGGAGTAGGCAAAATCAAACAAGCGAAGGAAATGATTAATTAAAGAAACAAGCGCAAAGATGATTTTGTTCCGGGTTAAATTTCTGGCAGTAGGGAGACCATAGAGATAACGGGGAGGGGTGTGGCAATAGCAAAAAAGTTTGGCTTGCTTTTTGTTTAAAGCATTGGGGAAATAAGCCCCGGTAGCTGAAGAAATTATTAAGTCGTACCCGGCAAAATTGAATGATTTAAAAGCCAGGGGTGATAAAAGACGCAATGGGCTGATTAATTTGGGGGCAAAAGGAATGTATCTAAAAAAACTTTGGTGGATGCGGTGAGACCATTTTTTTTTAAGCCGACTTGCATGTGGACCAAAAAAGGAAGGAGAATAGAGAGCGGTGAATATCGGAGCATCGGGAAACATGTCAGATAGTACTTCGAGAACAGATTCGGCTCCTCCATATTCTTTTAAATAATCATGAACAAGGGCAATTCTTAGTTTTTTGTTAATCATCTTTAGAACAACGAGGTCTGGTTTGAATTTTTAGGCTGATCAAATAATACAGGGTATGATTTTTTAAGGCGGGAAAGTAAAGACTTGAAATTGTAATTTTTAAACATCAATTCCAAACCTTTTACCTGGTGCTGAGTAAACTTAAGGTCTTCTAGTTTGTATTGAAGCGGGATGTTGTCGATTAGGGTGGCTAGCTTTTGAGAAAGATAGGCGTTGTCTTTGTCTTTTTCTAACTTTTCCCTAATGGTTGGCTTTAGCTCGTTTAGATGGTTGTAGATGTTGTCAAGACTGTTATAGGTTTCTAGTAGATCTGTAGCAGATTTTGGGCCAATACCAGAAACACCAGGGTAGTTGTCAGACATGTCCCCCATCAGGGCTTTCAGGTCAACTACCTGACTTGGAAGAACGCCTAGTTTTTCCTTAACGAAGTCCGAATCAATTTTTTGGGTTTGAGATAAACCTCTGAGGGGCATGATTAGTTTAATTTTTTGATTGACAAGCTGCATGAGATCTTTGTCACCGGTAATGACAACTACTTTTCGAATTTTTTCATGTTTCTCAGACTTTCTGGCGATGGTTGCTATAAGGTCGTCAGCCTCAAAACCACCTATGGCAAAATTTGGAACTGACGATTCTTCCAGAGTTGATTGGAGTAGTGGTAGTTGGGAAATTAATTCATGATCAGGAATTTTCCTTTTGGCACGATAACCGATAAATTCCTGACTTCTAAAGGTAGGACCCGGAGAATCTAGGCATACCAGTAAATATTTCGGTTTTATAATGTCGAGAGCAGACAGAAGCATGGAGTAAAATCCATAAATAGCATTAACCGGCTGACCATTCGAAGTCAGCGGTGGCATAGAGTAATAGGCGCGATGGATAATTGCGTGACCGTCAATTATCAATAGTTTTGACATTGACATATTATATTCGAAATTAATAGTTAAAATAATGCTGTTTGTATTGATAAAATTAAACAATGGAACAACATCCGATCCCCCAGCAGATATCATCCTACGAATTTAAGTTAGTCGGAGAGATGACTTTGAAGCAGTTTTTTAAGGCTGCTTCCGGGATTATTATTGCTTTAATGATAAACGCCACCGGAATAATATTTTTTATAAAATGGCCCTTGATGATATTGTTTGGCGGCGGAGGCTTGCTTTTGGCATTCGTACCTTATGAAGACAGACCAATGGAGACCTGGCTAATGGCGTTTATAAGGTCGATATATGCTCCAACAATTTACGTTTATAGCAAAAAGAGACAGGTTAAGGTGCCTGCCAAGGTGACTGAAGACGCTAAAACGATAGAGCAGCAAGAAGAACCCGAAGAGAAGGAGGAAAAGAAGAAAAAAGATGAGAAAAAAGTTTATGAATTTATCTCTTCCCTACCTTCCGTTAAAAGAGAAAAAGAAAAAACAGCAGAGGAAGTGATTGAAGAAGTGAAAAAACCAAAGCCCGTTGCAGTTGAGAAAAAACAAGAAGCGGTAAAGGAAGAAAGCCCAGTTAGCAACAATGAGGAATGGAGAGATCAAAGAAAAAGCCTTAATATCCAGAGAAGAAGATTGGAAGCGACAGGAGAAGCTTCTTTTGGGTCGATACCCATGCCGGATATCCCAGAGGTAGCAAACGTGCTGGTGGGAATGGTAACAGACTTAGACGGTAAAATTATTGAAGGTGCTATCGTGGAAATCCAGGACGATTCCGGTAATCCAAGTAGGGTGTTAAAAACTAATGCTTTGGGGCAATTTAGAATATCAACACCATTAGCAAATGGTAACTATTTGATAATTACTGAAAAAGAAAGCTTGAAGTTTGACAGGGTTGGTGTGAAGTTGAACGGAGAAATTGTTCAACCGATCAAAATTATCAGTAAATAAGTTTTTCACAAATTTAAGTTATCATATATTTATATGCCAAGCGATCCTCTAAAAATTGCCATTAAGGGAACCACTCAAGAGCACTTACCCATAGAGGATGTGATTGATGGGATAGTAGTATTGAAAGATGGATCCTGCTCTATGGTCTTACAACTGTCGTCGGTTAATTTTGACTTATTGTCAGAAAGAGAGCAATCAGCCTTGGTTTTTGCATACGGAGGAATCTTAAATTCGCTAAATTTTACCGTGCAAATAATTATTCATTCGAACAAAAAAGACATCAGTCAGTATTTAAAAAATTTATCAGTGGCACAAGAAAAACAGGAAAATCCCCTACTAAAAGAGCGGATAATCTCGTACAGAAAATTTATTGAGGAAACAGTAAAAAGGAATGATGTTCTTTCAAAATCATTTTTTGTTGCCATACCGTTTTCGATTCTGGAACTAGGAATCGGAAGCGCAAAAAGCCAACTATTGGGCTCTTTGCCAATGTCGGGTAAAACCAATAAAGAGTTACCTTTCCCCAAAGAATATATTATTGAAAAGG
Source organism: uncultured Gammaproteobacteria bacterium (assembly GCA_964516555.1). Lineage (GTDB taxonomy): Bacteria > Patescibacteriota > Microgenomatia > UBA12405 > UBA12405 > CAZFAI01. The sequence goes on along the minus strand of CAZFAI010000013.1, from coordinate 12,519 downwards.
CCAAGGCTAGTTTGGAACCGAAAAAAGATCATTTGGTCAGATTGTTTTCCCGTTTGGGTCTGGATATCAAACCATTGGGGACCAAAGAATTAATTGAACTATTCTATCGAATTTACAATGAAAGTACGGCAATAAATCAAAAAATTCAAACATTAAATTACAATTCTCCGGTGGTAACTAACACCAACAAATAATAATGGATTTATTAAATAAGCTTACTAATAAAGTTAAGAAAGAAAAAAATCCAGTTTCAATGGGTAAACAACAAGCCCAAATAAGCCCAGAAAGCAATAGGCCCTTCGAGGAAGGGTTGGTGTCAACAAAGGATATAATTGCACCATCAGCAATTGAAGTAGATTTCAACCATGTCAGGATAGACGACAAGTACTACAGAACTCTGTTTGTGGCTGGATACCCGAGGTTTGTAGGAATAAATTGGCTGTCGCCCTTAATTAATTTTGATGCTTCCCTTAACGTCTCGATGTATGTATACCCAACTGACGGAAAAGAAATACTGGATGATTTGAGAAGAAAAATTACTGAGATGGAAGCGGAACTGAGTACTGATATTCAAAGAGGGAGAATTGTTAATCCGGCAACGCAGGCTAAGCTTGAAGATGCTCTGTCACTGCAGGCAGACTTGGTTAAGGGAGAGGAGAGGTTTTTTCAATTCGGGTTGTATATAACAATAAACGCAGAGTCGGTTGAAGAATTAGACAGAATCAATAAAAACATTGAAGCAGCGCTGGGAGCATTGCTAATTATTAGCAAAAGAGCGACTTTGCAAATGGAGGACGGGTTTGTAACTACCCTACCCCTGTGTATGGACAAATTGAGTATTACCAGAAATATGGACACAACTTCTCTGGCAACAACCTTTCCTTTTGTGTCCTCTGATTTATCGGACAACAAGGGAATTATGTATGGAGTAAATCAACACAACGGGTCTCTGGTGATTTTTGATAGGTTTAGTATGCCTAACTACAATTCGGTAGTGTTTGCTACTGCCGGAGCCGGAAAATCATATATGATCAAATTGGAAGCAATGAGGTCTTTAATGTTTGATGCTGACATAATCGTAATAGACCCGGAAAATGAATACGAAAGTATGTGTAGTTCGGTAGGAGGCCAGTATATTGCGTTTGGCTATGGAGAAGATTCAAAGATAAACCCATTTGACTTATCTTTAACCGCAGAGGAGGAAGGTGAAAATGCTTTGAATTCAAAAATATTGTCGCTACATAAGCTTTTTAAGTTGATGATGGGAGAGATGACGGCAATTGAAGAGTCAATTCTGGACCGGGCAATTATGGATGCTTATAAAATGAAAGGGATTACTCCAGATCCGGAAACCCAAAAGAAAGAAGCACCATTGATTGAAGACTTATATAAATCACTAATAGGGACGGAAAGCAAAGAGGCGCAGGGTTTGGCGGCCAGATTGGAAAAATATATTAAAGGGTCTTTTGCAGGTATTTTTAATCAAAAAACAACTGTTAATTTAAAAAACAGATTTGTAGTCTTTGGTATAAAAAATTTGGAAGAGAGTCTGAGGCCAATTGCCATGCACATAATTCTGGAATACATCTGGACTACGGTGAAAAAGGAATTGAAGAAAAGAATTATGATAGTGGATGAAGCTTGGTATATGATGCAGTACCCGGATTCGGCAGCTTTTTTGCGGGGAGTAGTAAAAAGAGGCCGAAAATACTACCTGGGAGTGACAACTATTACCCAAGATGTCGATGATTTTCTGGAAACGCCTTACGGGAAGGAAATTGTTACAAACAGTTCAATCCAAATTCTACTAAAACAACATAGCGCGGCGATAGATAAAATCGGAGAGGTGTTTTATCTTTCCGAAGGCGAGAAACAGTTATTGTTGGCAGCTGACAAAGGAGAAGGAATATTTTTTGCGGGACAAAACCATGTGGCAATCAAGGTAATTGCCTCAGAAGAAGAATATAAACTAATAACTTCAAATCCGGAAGATATATTGAGTATGAAAAATGAAGTTAAGGTGGCAGGTTTAGAAAAAAGTGAAACAGTAGGTGTTGGCCAAGCATTGCCAGTGGATCCAAACAATATTCAGGTAGAAGAGGATGAGGAAACCATAAGCGAGCCTAGCCCTGAAACCGAGAGACCTGTTGGGGAGGATCAGCCACGAGCGGAGGTGGATGAGGTGTCTGGTGGTCAGGTTCAAGAAACAGACAAGATAGTTACCCCAATCAAAGAGGTCGAGAAGCAAGATAATCAAACCTTACCCGGCAATAACAAATCAATGTTTCGAGCTGAGGTGGTGGGGCCAGAAAGTGCCGAAGAAGAAATGTTGCAAAGAAAGATCCGGGAAATAGAAATCAAGGAGGCCGGGGGTGAAGAAAAACCCGAGTCAAGGGCTAATACTGGTAATCTGCCGAAGTTTGAGCCGCCAAAAGTAGTTAGGTTTGGTGGTGAAGGAAGTATTGGAAACAAACCGATTTTTGTAAATAAAGAACCAAATATTCCACAGCCGACACAACTAAACCAGAAACCTAAACCTATTTTTGAAAATAAGGAAGAAACTGTTGATAAGCAAGATGGCGAGCAGGACAAAAATGACTATGAAAAACTTTTTGGTGACGGAATTGTCTAAAACAAGATAGTGGTTGCTATAATTTGGTATCGATGAGTGAAATTAATTTTTCTGAGTTACGTCGGGTAAAAAATACCACTGAATTAGCGGGGTGGTTAAGGGAATTGGATAGAAGCAAGGTTGTTGTCAGTCAGAATTTATTTTTGACCAACCTTTTAGAAAAGGTGTTTGAATCTGGTGGATTTAGGGTTGATTTAAGAAAAGGGTCGCTGACTGAAGTGGCAAAGAGGATTGAAGGTTTGGATTCCAGTGGAGCGGAAAAAATTAGGAAAATGTTGGTTGAAAGCATGGGAGAAATAGACGATGCAACAGAGAAATCTTTGAGTAATTCAGTGGTACCAACAGCTCAATTGGAGCAAATTTTAAAAGAATACGAAGAACATTTAAGAAACGGAACGAACCCTGGGGATGCTTTGAACAAAGTTGCCGAAGATAATAAGGGACTAGTGGCAAGGGCACAAATTGAGAATTTGATAAAAGTACAAAGCGAGACTTATCAAAAAATTATAGAAGAATTAAGGGAGTTGTCGGCCACGGAGCTTGACGAAGTAGTGGTGGAGGAATTAGCGCATCAGGCGTCGATTGAAGTAGCCATCAGCCAAACAGAATTAGGAAGAGAATTGGGCTTAAACAGGCAAGTGATACCTGAAGTAATAGCTAATAAAATTACCGAAGAGTTAAACGAAGTTGTAGTGGAAAGAATTGTTGAAAGTAATATTCCAAGTAAAGATTTTGAGTTACAAATTGAAAAGGTTATTGAAGGTGTCAACCAGGAAACAACCAAGCAAATACTTAGACAATACGCAAACGAAACAAGAGAAAGAATAAATGTCACCGTAGATGTGGGAAAGAGAACCATTGAGGCAACCAATGATTTACTGACTGAAGTTAAAGCCAGTGACCCCATACTGGCAAAAGTCATAGAAAAAAACGAGGTAGCTATTAGAAAATCAATCGCCAACAGAATTTCCCAGGCAATAATTAGAGATGTTACTGTTGATGTTCAGGAAGTTGTCGGGGAGGCTTTGGTAAAAGAGACTGGCAATACCGAATTGATCCAAAAACAAGAAATTGCCATCAGAACGTTTGAGCTGAGAGTAACTAAATTAACTGTTGGCAACAATGAACTTCAGAATGTACGTAGTGACTGGCTAGAAAGAAGTATTATGGATGGTTTTGTGGCTGAAAATAACAGGGAAAGGGTGGCGTCAAATTGGCAAGAAATACAAAACTTTAGCAAGTTAATTTCTAAAATTTATTATCCAAGTAGCGGAAGAGAAATAGAGCCTTTCAAGCAAGAGGCGTTGGAATTTAGTAAAAGCAGAGGAATAAGTGCGGGAAGAAGCAGTGAGGCGTGGAATGAAATGAAGGGGTTGGCAACGGTTTTGAGGATGAAGCCGGGGGAGTTTAGCAATTTTATCAGTACTTATAAGAATTCCAGAGACAAAATTGCCAGATTAAACCTGCCTTTTAATGTGGGCAAGTTGAGGGCAACAGAAAATTTAATTAAAGCTTTTGAAAGCAGCCCTGGGACTAGAAACTTTTTAATTTACGCACAGAAATATATTGCCTTAAATAACTCAATCAATAATTTGGGGGCATCCATATTAACCAAGATTGGTTTTAAAGATGCAGGAATGAAGTTGATGGGAAAAATTGGCGGACAGGCAATGGCGGAATTTACCAGGCATTCTTTGGCAGTAATGGCAGAACATGGAACGGCAACCGGAGTAAAGCTGATATTGAAAGGAATTGTAACAGGCGGAGTGAAGGCTGGGGCTGCCGGGGCGGGGGCTAGCGGAGGAGTAGCGGCGGCAGTAGCAGCTTTTCAGTCGATACCCGTGGTGGGGCAAGTGGTGTTGGTGTTGGCCGGAGCGGCACTATTGGTTAAATCGGTGGTGTCTCCAATATTTAAGAAAATAAGTAAGTTGTTAAAATCTTTAAATTTAGATTTAGGTATAAGTAGGTTTACTAAAGAAAATTTTGGTGGGTTTGTCGGTGGAATATTAAACGTCGGGGTAAAAGCCGGCATGCTGCTGGTAGGATTACCTGCCCTAATTACGGGTGCCTCAATTGCAGCAATTATTGTTCCTTTTCTGATCTTATTTTTTGCGGTGTTCAGTATTTATCAAATTTTTTATATTCCTAATATAATTTCGAGTATAGTGCCACCGAGAAGTGATGTAAGTGGGAGAGGTGGAGATGGAAGCGCTTATGTTATTGCTGAACCTATCTATGTTGAAGATTGCCAAAGTAGTCCAGCGTGTGCAATTATTGAGCATATCCTACACGATTTGGGTTACGAAAGATCTGTGGGTAAAAATACAGACAAGTACAAAAGGAACGTTGATGAAATTGCAATAAAGTTAAGGAGTTGGGAAAAAACTTTTCCTAATTTCCCAAATTTTAATTTAAATTCATTTGTCAATATTATGATAAGTAATTCAACTTCAAACTCTAGCGGAAGACCTTATTTTCAATGCCTAGGTTTCTCACTTGCAATTGATTCGAAACTACCAAAAGGAAGAGAAATTAGCCATTACATGAACAATAACCATCCTGGATGTGTTTCAATTAACCCAGAAGACGCGGGGGCTGGAGACCATATTATGTATAGAGCACCACATATTATGATATTGTCAGTTTTAAGCAGTCCGGATGAGTATGGTAAAAAAAGCTGTGTTATTTCAGATGTAAACTATGATTATGAGGGTGGTTTTCGGAATAGATATTTTCCTGATTTTGTTGATTTTTATAACAATTTGAAGTCAAGTAAAGGAGATATTAAAATACTAAGATGTCAATAAGAAAGATCGACAAAAGATTTTTATATGTTGGTTTAGTTGTTTTGTTATTACTAATTATTCCGCTTGGGAAAAGTGAGAAACAAAGTAACAATGAAGGTGTTGTAACGAATAATTTAGAGGAGGTAATTAATCCAGATGATTTTTCAGGTTTCGGTCCAAGCAAGGAGGAATCGTTGAGATTAGTTGAAGAACACGAGGAAAATAAAAATGATTATCCTTTGTGGAATAAACTACCACATGAAGGGAGAGGTTATAAAATAAGTAAGTATTCAAGTCCACTGACAGTGGTGGTTTATCCAATGGGTTTAGATAAAGAGGTGGTGGAGAAAGAAGTAAGGCAATGGATTAAGGATAATGGTGGGGATGAAATAAGGCATCAAATTGAGTGGCGATAAGTATTGATTTGATATTTCAAATTAAATGAATAAAATTAGTTAATGAATAGGAGTTTTTGGGATAAATATTTATTGGTAATATTTCTGAGTTTTGTTGCTACGGGATTGATAGTTATAAAACTAACTTATCAGCCAAACGAAGAAGTACCTATAAAAGAAAGTTCATTGCCTTCACCAACAGAAACCATTCAAGAAGAAGTTAATCTGATTGAGGAAGAGACTGGTGATTTAGACATCGTAGAAAAGGAAGTTGACCCTGATTATCCGCTGTGGCAGTCTCTGCCTTATTATGGAAAAGGGTTTATTGTGGACAGATATGTAAAACCATTAACTTTGGCAGTAAAAACTAAGGGTCTTGATAAATCAATTGCAGAAAAGGAAGTTGTTGGCTGGTTGGAAGAAGAAGGATTTAACGCTGACAGTCACCAACTAGTTTGGGAAAACTAATCCTGAAGGCGGACAGGCATGATAATGTGGGTATATTGCGGATCGGATTGATCCCGGAAAAGAGCCGGAGAGAGAGATTCGTTTAGTTCGATAGTTAATTCATCACCTTTGCAGACGGAAAGGAAATCAGAAACAAATTTGTAGTTGAAAGCAATGTCAAGGGTATCCCCTTCTACTTTAGCTTCGACAGAAGCTTTATTTTGGCCTATTTGAGGAGCATTAGCTGAAATTTCGATTTCATTGCTACCAATATTAAACCGGACAACATTGGCTGATTCACGGGCAAAAACTGAGGCTATTTTGACCGCCTGAGATAATTCTTCACGGTTTACAGTCAGACGGGTAGAGAAGGAAGCTGGAATAATCCGTTGATAATCAGGATAATTGCCTTCGATTAAGCGTGAAGCCAACTCTAAACCGTCTAAAACGAAGACTAATTGATGTTCGTCTAATGATAGACCTAAAGTAAGCTTTTTGTCATTTCTAGACAGTTTGATGATTTCAGAGAGGCTTTTTGCAGGGATTAAAAGAGTCAATTTTTCCGTGGGTAGAGAAATAGGGTTGACCAGTTTAATATTTTTGAGTGACAAACGTACACCGTCAGTAGCAGCCAGGGTTAAATGATTGGCGGTAAAACTGCAGAGGACGGCGGTCAGAACAGGACGGGTATCGTCCGTGGCAGCAGAAAAGACAATTTGGTTAACAGATTCACGAAGCAAATCCATATCCAGATCGATTGATTGGGAAGTGTCTAGTGATGGAATTTGGGGGAAATCCGTCGGAGGTATTACTGAAAAGGTAGATTGGGCTTTGGACGAGGTAACAGTAAGTAGGTTTTCGGATGTTGCCTCCAGGTCAAGTTTGCCTGAGGGTAAATAAGAGACAAATTCCGTAATTTCCCGGGCAGGGATGGTTAGGGCACCTTCGGTGTCGATTTTGGCTCCAATCCAACAACTGATGCCGATTTCTAGATTAGTAGCCGATAATTTTAATTGACCATTGTCGGTAGAGAGAAGAATATTGTTTAATATCGGAAGCTGAGATCTACTTGAAACAAAGCGGGAAACATTACTTAGGGCAGTGGAAAAATTTTCCTGTAAAAGGGAGAGCTTCATTGGTTTATATTAACAAAAATTAGGTAGCTAGTAAATGTAAAATATTAAATAAATAATTAGTAGTAGTATTAGTAGGTGGTGTTGAAAAGTGAAGAAGTTGAGTAATTAGACGTATTATTTGAGAATAATTAATGATTGATTGGTGTGAATTGTAATGGTTTATAGTTGGTTTTCCGTAAAAAAAGAGAAAGATGTCTTATAAGCTTGCTTGTTATTTGGGTAAACTTCGGGGGGAAAGGAATGTGTTGAGGGTGGATAAGTTGGTGGATAAATGAATAGAAAATGTGGATAAAAAAAATCCGGTTAAATTTTGGATTTAATTTGGTTGATAAGTGAACGAATTTGTGAGTTTGTGGAAAAGGAGTTGTGGATTTTGTCGCGGGCATGCATGATGCTGGTATGATCCCGGCCACCAAGCAGACGGCCGACTTCATCCAGGGGTAATTTAATTTCATTTAAAAGGAGATAGGCTGTTATGTGACGGGCGAGAACTAATTCCTTTTTTCGGCTTTTGCCACACAATTCTCCGGTTTTAATATTAAAGTGTTTGGCACAGATAGAAATAACATGGCGAGGATTGGTGTTGAGAGGAGAATTGGAGTTAAAACCTGAAGAAGGGTTTAAGAAATTCTGGATAAACTGAAGGTTAATCTCCCCTACTCTTTGGGCCATAGCCTGAACAGCAATTTCCTGGAGTTTTCCTTCGATGTCTCGAGTGTTAGATTCCAGGTTTTCGGCCAAAAAGGAAGCTGCTTGTGGAGTAATATTGATTCCTTTGTCTTGAGATTTTTGGTTGATTATTGCAGTTCTCATCTCAAAGTCGGGCAGTTGAATATCAACGGTTAAACCACCCATGAATCGAGAAACAAGACGATCTTCCAAGTCTTTGATGTCACCAGGTTTGCGATCAGAGGTTAAAATGACTTGCTTTCCAGCCATGTGAAGAGCATTAAAGGTATGAAAAAACTCTTCCTGAATATACTCTTTGCCGGCGATAAATTGGATATCGTCAACTAAAATACAGTCGAGATTGCGGTATTTGTCTTTAAATTGATTTATGTTTTTGGAACGGAGAGCGGAGATAAGCTCATTGCCAAATGTTTCTGCAGGAAAGTATTTAACTTTACAAGAGGGATTGTTTTTTAGCAATTCATGACCAATGGCTTGCATTAAATGAGTCTTGCCTACCCCGACTCCACCCCAAATAAAAAAGGGATTGTAAGTAGCTCCCGGTTTTTGGACGATACCCTGAGCAGCAGCGAAAGCAAAATTGTTGCTGTTGCCGACTATGAGATTGTCAAAAGTGTATTTTGGATGAAGATTAGCTGAAGGAAGATGGGTGTTTTGGGGAGGATTGTAGGAAAAAAGCGGAGATGAGGGTTGAGAATTCTCAGTTTTTATCGGATCCTGGACAATAAAGGAAATGTTGTTACTGGATTTAGTTTGATTATCGAGAGCGCCTTTAAAGAGGTCGTAATAGCGTTTTTTGTTGATATCAACTAGATAGGAGTTAGAACAGGAAATGGTGGCTGAGTTGTCTTTGTAGGCAATAAGCTGAGTGTTGGCTACAAAAGTTTGGAAAACAGCAGGGGCCAGGACGATTTTTAGTTCCTCTTGAGTATTTTTCCAAAGACGGTCGATATCCATAAATTTGTTGTATTGTCGGCAAGATTAATAATGATAAAGGCAGGGGGTTATTATTTATCCACATAATAATATATGAGTTTTCCACAAAAATAAAGATGTCAAAAGAGTTGATGGGGGTTTGTTTTTGCGAATATAATCCAAGGTTAGGTATGTTAAAATAATCGCTATGGTAAAAAGAACATATCAACCCAAAAAGAAAAAAAGAATTCGGGTTCATGGTTTTCTAAAAAGAATGGCAACTCAAACCGGAAGGAGAGTGTTGAAATTAAGAAGATTAAAAGGCCGAAAAAAATTAACAGTAAAAAGTAAATAATTAGTGCTGAAAAAAAGAAACAGATTTGACAGAAAAAGAGAATTTGAGGAAGTAATGGAAAAAGGGAGACTGATGCAGTCCCCTTTTTTTGGTTTAAAAATTATTGATAGCAGTGAGAATAAGTTCGGATTTATAATTTCGCGCAAGATTTCAAAAAAGGCGGTTGAAAGAAATAAAATCAAGAGAATTTTGGCAGAGACTGTCAGAGAGAAAATAAAAGAAGGGTTGGTTAGTGGGAATGTTGTGTTTTTGGTTAAAAGAAAGGCATTAGAGGTTTCTGCTGAAGAATTGAAAAAAGAGGTGGAAAGGTTATTGGGGAAAGATGATTAAAAGAGTAATACTGAAACTACTGGTATTTTATAAAAAAAATGTAAGTTTGGGTTGGAATTGCCGCTTTAGTCCAAGTTGTAGCGAATATGCCTATAGGGCTGTTGAAAAATATGGGGTCATTAAAGGTTTATTTTTGGCTTTCAGGAGAATACTGAGGTGTAACCCTTTTAATAAGGGCGGAGTTGATCTGCTAGAATAAGAAATTATGAATATTTTTATTTCGCCGTTTGTTAATGCGCTTTTTGGTGTTTATTACCTGGTGGGAAATTTAGGTTGGGCGGTGGTGGTGGTAACGATTTTGATTAGATTGATGCTTTTACCCTTGGTGTTGCCGAGTTTAAAATCAGCCAAAAAAATGCGTGATTTGCAGCCAAAATTAAAAAAAATTCAGGAAAAACATAAAGGGGACAAGCAAAAATTAGCACAGGCTCAGATGGATTTATATAAGCAGGAGGGTGTAAATCCCCTATCCGGTTGTTTACCTCAACTGTTACAGATTGCAGTTTTACTATTGTTCTTTTCGGCCTTTAATGTAGTGACCGGTTTAGCTGAAGGGAGATTGGGTCCGGGGGATGTTAATCAACATCTGATTGGAAATTTTAAGATTGAAGAAAGTTTTGAATTTAATAAGACGTTTTTTGGAGCTGATATTACCCAGACACCCTCAAGGATAATAAGTGGTGATATTGGTTGGCAAGTGATTTTACCTTTGGTGTTATTGTTGGGTTCAGGACTATTGCAGTTTTTGGTGTCTAAACTGATGACACCTAACCCAAAAACAAGCGAACAAATAGCCGATAAAACGAAAGATAAGGAAGATGATATGATGGCGGCAATGAGGACGCAAACTACTTATTTTATGCCGATTATGACTGTAATTATCGGATGGAATTTTTCTATAGGTATTCTGATTTATTGGTTTGTAAACTCATTGGTAATGTTGGTGCAACAATTGGCAGCCGATAAATTAGTTAAAGCATAAAAAAAACATGTTAGAATAGCGACTATGGTAAGCAATAAAGAAAGAAACGAAATAATTCTACAAATGACTTGTGAGTTATTGGAAAAGATGAATTTTGAGCTAGAGAATGCGTTTGTGGAAGATGTGGTGGTGGAAGAGGGTGAAGAGGAACAGGTGTTGGTGGGCGTAAAGGTAGCTAATCCAGCAGGAATTATTGGATATAGAGGCAGAAATTTAGCTGCGGTGCAATTAATATTATCTTTGATGGTAAAAAACAGACTGGAAAAGTGGATAAGAGTTTTGCTGGATGTCAACAATTACCGGGAAGAGCAAAAAGAAAGATTAGAAAATATGGCCAGAAGTTTGGCTGAAAAAGTATTAAAAACAGGAGAGGCCGTATCTTTGGCAAACATGAGTTCGTATGAGAGAAGGATTTGTCATATGGTGGTTGCGGGAATTGAGGGTGTGGCAAGCGAGTCTGAAGGAGAGGGAGAAGAGAGACACATAGTAATAAAGCCGGTGATACAGGAATGATAAGATAAGGCTGGTGGAAAAACTTTTATTTTTCATATTTTTAGGCTTAATCCCAATACAATTAGGTAAGCATTTTTGGCCGGAGTGGAGTTATGTGATGGGTTTGAGGATAGATTACTTATCCCCTATTTTGTACTTAACAGATGTTTTGTTTGCAGGGTTGGTGTTAGTAAGAGTAGTTGTTGGTAGAAAAGTTGATATCCGGAGATGGTGGTGGTGGATAGTGTTAATGGCGGCGGGTATATTGACGGCAAGCAGTAAGTGGTTGGTGGTTTACGGGATGATAAGGATATGGCAAGTGGCGTGGTTGGTTGGTTATATTAAGAAAAACAAAAAAATTACCAAAGGATTTTTGAGTTACCTTATCCCCTGTTGGATAAGTTTACAAAGCTTATTGGGATTGGCACAGGTAATTAAGGGAGGAAGTATTCAAGGAATATTTTATTGGTTAGGAGAGAGAAGGTTTAGCTATAGCACCATAGGAACAGCCTTGGTGTCGGTTGACGGCGGCGGATTGGTAAGGGCATACGGAACGTTTTCCCACCCAAACAGTTTAGCGGGGTTTTTGCTGGTGATTATGGCATTGTGGTATGAAATGAGATCCAGGATAAGGAATATTTGGTGGTGGGCAATTTGGTGGTTGGGAGTGATGGGGATTTTGATTACTGCCAGTAGATTAATTTGGTTTTTGTTTCTTGTCTGGATGGTGGTTGTTTTTGTTAGAAAACAAAAAGATAGGATGGGGATGGTTGTAGTATTCGGTTGTCTAGTTTTGGCATTATTGTCGGGCTACTACATAAATCAGCATTATTTGACGGAAAGATGGCTGGGAGGATGGGACAGGGAAAGCTTGAGCAAAAGGATTGATTTAAATAAGTCGGCATTAGCTATGGTGAGGGATAATCCAATATTGGGAGTGGGAATGGGTAATTTTTTGGTGGAATTGCCACAATATCAGGATAAAATATTTTTACAACCAGTACATAATGTATTTCTTTTGTGGATTGCCCAAACGGGAATATTGGGGATTATTTTGACAATTTGGGGTTTGAGTAAATATGGGATAAAAAAGATTAGAATTGGGGTGATTTTGATAATAATATTTTCGGGTATGGTGGATCATTATTGGCTGACTTTACCACAAAATTATTGGTTAATAGGTTTGGTTTTGGGTTTGATCTAAAATAAGTAATGTTTAAAAGACCGATTGTTAATACTCTAGTTCAGGTGGCGGGAAAGGCAGTGGCGGTTGGAATAAGCCTGATAACAACAGGAATATTGACCAGATATTTGGGAGCAAACGTTTACGGGATGTTTATTTTGATAAGTTCCCTATTT
>CAZFAI010000012.1:0-20815 GCA_964516555.1 uncultured Gammaproteobacteria bacterium | reverse complement strand
GGGGGTGGGGTCGGGTAAAGGTTCGCTACCGGGTACGTCGCCAATGTTTAGGGTGGTAACCGAGTACATTCCAAGATCGGCATTAGTGGGGCTGCTAAGAGACAAAAACACCGTTGTTGGAGTTTCGGGCTCAGAATTCAGAATGGAAATGGGAATGGTAGTGTAATAAGAATCGGCCAGGACAGTAGCAGTACCGGATTCAAGGATAAAGTCGGTGTCAGCAATAGCGGAACCACCGGAGACAGTGTAGTCGACAGTAACCGGAGATGAAGATTTACCGTTTTGTAAGATTAGTTTGATGACTGTCTCCCCTATTCCTTGGGGTGAAGCCTGATAGAGATGGGCAAATTCTATGCGGGGAGGAGCAGTACTACCAAGACCATCGCCAAAAGTGGCAAATGAATATTGGGACACCTGTGCGGGTAAGATTTCCTCAAATTCACCACCAATATGAACGGTGTTGTGGTTTACAAGCAAGTCAAATACTTCACAGTAACCGTCTTGCGGTGAAGGGTTCCAGGAGGAAGCAAATCCCGGTTGACTAGAGACACAATCACTTTGTTCGACAAGGACAACATTATCCAACCAACCCTTATCTTCACCAGAGCTGGATGAATTATCTTTACCGTACAGCCAGGTGAAGGTATGATCGCCAGCATCAATATTGTAAGTGTAGTCTGTCCAATCAACATTTCCGGAGATACGATCAGTATAGCTAGTGCGGGAACAGGAGGGGTTGTTGTGGCAAAAGACAAGGTAATCATAGCCTGATTCCGAGATAACCTTCCAATCGAAAGACAAAGAAGCGGCCTGATCAGCAGTCATGGTGTAGGTAAGAGATGAAGACTGACCGTCTGTTATAGTTCCTGATCCGGCTGACTTATCGCCATCAGTAGAATAAGCAGATGACTGAGACCAAACTACGTTACCACCAGTTGTCCAATTTTCCGGAGGGAAGGTATCCCCTTCAAATGATTGGGCAGGACCGATCGGTTCCAGTGGTGGGCAAGTTGCACCGACATATGTCGGTGAATAGACTTCGGCAGCACAATGTCTTGACTGACCTCCGGCGGTTGAAAAATAGCCTCCGGCCAGTACGGAATCTTGAGTCAGGTCAATAGTATAAACGGTGCTATCAATTTGAGGATCCCATTGTACAGCTGAACCATCTTGGGTACTAACTGCAACCAAATAGTGTTTGTTTGCATCCTGGTTAAAATCGGGAAAGTCGCCAGCAATATAAAGAATATCTCCGCTGGCAGCTAAATCGTAGACTTCGTCATAGTTATCGCCAGCATCACCCGGGTACCAGCTATCAAGCCGACCCGAGGCAATATCAAAAGCAGCAATGTTACTTCTGTCATTGTTGTCGATATCATAGAAATCTCCGCCAACATAAAGACGGGATCCATGCGGTAAAATTTTGTTTACATAACCCCAAACAGAAGGACTCCACGATGTCGGAACCGGGGAATCTCCCTCAAGCGAGGCTAAACCCTCGCGGGTGTAGCCACTAATTTTTTCAAAATAACCTCCAATATAAGTAGTGTCACCAGCTACAGCAATATCATATATATAATCATCAGAATAAGGATTCCATAATGTTGTTTCACCAGTATCAACGTCGATAGAACCGAGATAATTTCTTGTTTGATTGTTAATTGATAAAAATTCCCCACCAACAATAATATCGTTTCCCTTGCGGGAGATGGCATTGACTCTACCCCTGACAACAGGCAGCCAAGATTCGTCCAATCTACCGTCGGAACCAATTCTAACTAAGTTATTTACAACTGTACCTCCGGCTGAATTAAAGTCGCCACCCATATAAACTTGATTATTATTAAAAGCAAAGCTGTTAACATTCATTCCATATTCAATATTAGGTGCCCAGGGGGTGAGTTGACGATCAGACAAATTAAAGGCAGAAGCGCTGTGGCGAAAGTCTCCATTCATGTCCCAATAAACCCCGCCGACATACAACAAGCCATCGTTTATAGCCAGGTTAACCGTCCAGCCCCAATATTTGTTGTAGGGACTCCAATCACGAGCCACACCCGTACTGGCGTCCACGGCTGCTAGTTTATAGAGCTGGCGGCCGCCAATCTCGTTGAAATGACCGGCAACATAAATATCAGATTCATAAGCAGCAATTGAACGGACTTCGTAATTTGGTGATGGCTGAAACTCGGGAATAACTATGCCATTTGAATCAAAAGCTGCTAAATTTTTTATAGGAGTTGAGCCGTTAACTGTGGCAAAGGTACCGCCTACATAGATATTTCCACCGGCACCGATATCTATAGTATTTACGATATAGCTACTGACATTAGGGTTCCAATTGGTAAGATAAACCGAACTGTCAACACAGGGATACTGAGTGTATTCGTATACTCTAACATTATCAATCCAACCTCTATTTGCTCCCGTAGAGTACGATGACGTTCTCTGATGCTTCCAGGTGATAGTGTGTTCTCCGGCTGAAATTGGAACAAAAACCTCCCTCCAATCCTGGTTACCAGAGATTCTCTGGTGGATAGGTACGTCGGAATAAGTACAGTCGGGATTATCAACACAATAGAACAAATAACCTCCTGCACTATAAGTGCTTACTTTCCAATTAAATTTTAAAACACCGTCCTTTGAAAGATTTGCCGTGGTTTGTAAGTAGGATGTTTGGCCGCTTGAAATAACCGGCGACTGAGCTGATTGACTGCCATCAAAGACTGAAGTGCCTATTCCCCAATTAGAATCGCCTCCAGTGGTCCAATTTGTGGGAGGAAAGGTTGCACCTTCAAAAGATTCTTCCATGACAGTTGTATCATTAACACAATCCGGACATGATAGGGTCCAAGCCGAAGCAGCACGATTTCTTATAGCAGTAGTTCCAACAGAAACGGTTACCGAAGTAAAATATCCGCCGAAATAAAGTTGTTTTCCGTCAGGACTAAGCTTTAAACTTCTAACGTAACTATTTGTTGTTGGGGTCCATTCGGCTATAAGACTGCCATCTGAAGTATTGAGTGCGGCCAAGCGATTCCTTGACTGTCCATCAATTTCTGTGAAATAACCACCAACATAAAGAACTGAATTGTCGGGACTAACAGCTAAAGAATAGACATCATCGTTGGGATTTGGATTCCAATTAAGATCAACAGAGCCATCGGCGAGAACGTGAATTAAGTTGATTGTTTCACTTGGCAAGTAATTAATGTGATTAAAATATCCTCCGATAAACCAACCACCGCTCCCATCCGAAACTATAGAGTAAACCGAATCGCCATAACTGTTAGGATCGTCCAAATGAGGAAAATTACCAGTTACCTTGCCCGTGCTTTTATCGATAAGGGCGGCTTTTCCGGTAGCCGGAGCGATTAATTCGAACTCACCACCAATATAGGTATAACCTTCCGATTCATACAAAGTTTGTGCTTCGTAAAGAAAACCGCTTTCCTGCTCGGGTCCACGACCAAGCATATAGTTGTGGTTGGAAAATTGCATGGTCGGAGTCATGTCTGTCTGAGTAACAGGCAGGGGGACCGTAGCAGCACCCGGTATGGGAGGAGGGGTGGGACTGGTGGTGGGTGAAGGGGTGGGTGTTATCGTTGGCCAAAAAATTGGACTGGAGCAGTCTAGTTCGGTAGTGGGAACATAGTCGTTGAATTGAGCTAGACTTTTGTTGGAGCTTCCATTGACTGTTGTGAATTCACCTCCAAGATAAATAGTATTTTCAATGATTTTTGCTGTGTGGATAGTATTATTTATTGAGGGCTTCCAGTCTACTACCGAGTAATCCGACATGTTTATTATTGCCGCACGAGTAGCTCCAACCCCGGCAATATTCCAAAAAGAACCGGCAACTAGCAATTGTGATTCGTCAGAATTAAAAGCCATCGAACGAACGTAGCCATTGTCTTCATGCGATACGGACTCAACCAGTTCCCCCTGAGAATCGACCATGACAAAATTTGGCTGGTTTATTCTGTTGACGTGGCTAAAAGACCCACCTATAAAGACTCTGGAATCGTCCGATGTTGGCAATATCGAGTAAACATAAGAATCGGAATTCCCTGATTCAATTGGGCCCGGATACCAATCGTTGAGAGCACCAGTGGTGGCATTAACAGATCCGATGCGAGTACGATATTCACCTGCCAAGGCTTCAAAAGCGCCGCCAACATAAAGATTGTTATTATTATAAGCCAATGCGTATACCGAGTCTGCTGCATCAGGTGCCCATTCCAGTAAAGTATTGTCCGAGGTGTTAAATGCGGCCAGACGATAACGAACTTGATCCTCTACGGTGGTAAAGTCCCCTCCAACATACAAAACTGATTTATCATCATTGAATTCGAGTATTCTTACGGTATTATCGAGAAGAGGATTCCATGTGACGAAAGTATTGGAACAAACATCAAGAGCAGCAAGCCTTGATATTTGTAGTGGACCATCAAATTGAGTAAATGAGCCACCAATATAAACGATGTTGTCTTTGGCAGCTATAGAGTAAACGTATGATTGAGGGTTAGGTGCCCAGTCCTTGGCGGCTCCGGTAGCAGCGTCCAGAATAGCAAAATATTTACGGGAGACACCACCCACAGATTTAAAATCTCCCCCAACAAACATTTTGGATGTTTCCGTATCATAATTGAGCTCCTGAACGTAATAATCGGCCATGGGAGGGTTAGCAACAACCGAACCGTCCGATTTGTTTAAAACAAAAAGGTGGTTGTAGGTTACTCCTGACGAATAAGTGTACTGGAACCGACCACCAACATATAATTTGTCTGCTATTGTTTCAATTGCGTATCCGTAAATATAGCTACTAGTTGGTATTGACGGAGTCCAGTCAAGAACCTCCCCCGTTGAACTATCAATGGCTGCAGCTTTGTTCCGGGTAACACCACCAATACTTGCAAAAGAACCAGCTAACCAAACACTGTCGCTGTCATACAATATGTCATAAACAGTACCATTGGGTGAAGGATTGATGTCAAGTGCCGTTGCGGTGGATGTGTCTATGGCAGCAAAACGATTTCTGACTTGGCCACCAATATCGACAGTTTGAAAGTCGCCGGCGATATATATGACAGTATCGTCGCTATTTAGAGCAATATCGTAAATATTATAGCGGTAAACTGAGTTGATTGGATTAAAATCAGTTGGCTGGCCTGATAGACCAATCTGAACCAAACGGTTACGTGTTAACCCTTTAATAGTTGTAAAATCACCGGCAGCGTAAATTAAATCACCGGTGGTATTGGTGGTGATTGCTCTGACAATGTTATTCGAGTTGGGATTCCAGAGCCGAGCCAAGCTGGTGCCACCACCGCAGGGATAACTTTCATATTCATAAACTCGGACATTATCCAACCAACCACGGTTGGCACTGTAAAACATCCCGGTTCTCTGGTTTTTCCAGGTAAGAGTATGACTGCCGGCAATAAGGGGAACGGTAACTTCAGCCCAGTTTGTGGTCCAATTTATCCGGGCGGTATAACCGGAATTATAAGTACAAGAAGGATTATCAACACAAAAGTAGAGATAGCTACTTGAGGCAGCACTAATTTTCCAAGAAAACTTTATCTCGCCGTCTTTGGCCATATTGACAGTGGTTTCGAGATGGGAGGTTTGGCCTTTCTCAAGGCTGGGTGTTTGAGCTGATTGGCTGCCATCAGTGGCTGAGGTGCCAATATCCCAATTGGCACTACCTCCGGTGGTCCAACCATCCGGGGGAAAGGTTTCCCCTTCAAAAGATTCTATAACAGAAGAAGCGACAGAGCAGGTTTCCGGTTGAGGTGTGGTGCGAAGAGCAGCGATGCGGTTTCGGGCAGTAGCGCCATTGTCCACACTAGTAAAACTTCCTCCCACATATATAGTTGATTTATCAGGGCTAAGTGTTAAGGCTCTAACTTCATAATTTGGACTGGGAATCCAATTGGTATCAAGGCTGCCGTCGGCATTGAAATGAGCAAGATTTTTGATACTAGTTCCTGGTAGCGCCGGAAATGTACCACCAACAAACCAGCCGCCATTGCCATCAGGAACGGAGGCGTAAACAGAACCATTTCCAATGATAGAAGAAAAGCCGGAAAAGTTGCTGCTACCAACATCATAGACAGCTGCGGATCCAGTTCTTGGTCCGACATATTTAAAAGTTCCTCCTATGTATACATTATTATTACTGACTTCCACATCATAAACAGTGCCGTCGGTAACCCAAAGATTGCTGTTGGGAGTGGTTGATTGGGCAAAAATATCGGATTTTCCGAGGATTAGAATTACCAGAAACAGTATCAGTACGCAAACTTTTTTGAGAATCATGGCTTTGGGAACTTGTTCAAAAGGTGTTTTGTAACATACATAATTTCATTTTACAGAAAACAAACAAGCTATTCCAGACTTAAGGGAATTTAAAACAATTCAGAGATAAGTCCGGCAAGAAGGACGGAAAGGACAAGAAAGATGGTAAGGCGAACGGAGGCGGTGGGGCGGGCCTTGAGCCGGATGAGACAAATAATCAAAACAGAGATAAAGACAGTGAGGGAACCGGTGAGAGAAATGATGCTAACAAAGGAAGTGTTTCCGAATATTAGGACAGAAAGAGGGATTAGTGATGAAAATAGATAGGATTTGCCGGAAGAAAGTTCCAGATCACGGAATAGCAATTCTTTTTGGACAAAGAGGAAATTGAGAGAGGCTTTGAGAAGGGTAACGACGCCAAAGACGGCCAGGAGTAATCCAAAAGATTTGTTTACCACAAATATGCCGGTGATACTGTCGGGAGAAAGATTGATTCCGCTAATACGACTGACGGCAAAAATATAAGCTAAGTAGACACAGACTACCAGGACAAGACCGGAAATTGAGGCAATTTTGAGTTTCATTTTGATATTTTGGCTGCCGCGGAGAATTTCCTCAACTTCGGGGATGATGGTAAAACCACTTAGGGCAAAAATAGTTGAGCCAAAAATTAAGGGTGAGAGGGGTGAGGTCGGAAAGGCAACAGGGGTATAGCCAAAAGACAGAAGAAAGATAATGATTACCACAAAAAGGCTTATGAGTGGAAATATCTGGGAGAGACGATGTGAAGGGTTGAGCCGTCGAAGATGAAAAATTAAGATAGCAGCCAAAAAGGTGGCTGATGAAAAATTACTGTTTACAGGTAATAGTAGACTAATAAAATTACCGGCGATTTTGATGTAGGCTGACAGAACACCTGCCCCGAGGATAAATAAGTTAGCAAGAGCCAAGTATTTAAATTTGTGTCCCAAATAAATTTGAGCATAGCCGGGAAGCTGATGGTCTCCCTTGGTGGTGAGAATAATGTCGGTGTAAAGCAGATTGGCTAGAGCAACAATGACGGTTAACAAAAAAAGCAGCAAGTAGGCGGCAATCGGCTGGGTCTGAGAATAGAGATAGGGAAGAATAAAAATTCCGGCACCAAGTATGCCGGAAAATTGTAAAAATATTGCTTTTATTAATTTTTTGTCCATTAATGGTCGCGGTTAATAATAAAATCTATGGCAGAAGCAATTTGGGAGCGGAAGGGTTCTTTTTTGATAAATTTTAGGTCCTTGGTAAAGATTTGCTTTGACTGGTTGGCAAACTCAGTGGCTAAATTTTTGGCATAATCGAGCGAACCATAGTGGTGCATTTTTTCAATTATCCAAGCAATTTCACCAGGGCTTTTTTGGGAGCGGGACTTGGCCATAATATCGTTAATTTTTTTCCTATCATTGGGATTGGCCTGGCGAAAGAGGTGCATAAGCATGATGGTTTTTTTGCCTTCGTAGAGGTCGTTCCCCTGCTGTTTTTTTTGACCGGAGAAATCAGAGGTCAAATCAAGCAAGTCATCAATTATTTGGAAGGATCGACCCAGGGTTACTCCAAATTTATAAATTGAAGATAACTGGTCTTCGGAAGCACCGGCTAGTATGGCACCAAGACGCATGGGACCGGCGATAGTATAGTAGCCGGTTTTGCTTTCCAGAATCAAAAATATGTCTTTGTCGGAGAGGTCATTTCGATTGTCTTGGGTCCATTTAATTTCGACTGTCTGGCCAAAAGTGGTACGATTGATCATGTTGAAGAATTCGTAGAGAATTTTTTGACTGGTTTGACTGTCGAGGAGAGAAAGATTGTCGGTGAGTAATTTCCACATAAGAAGATGAAGAGAATCGCCGGCATTGATGGCTAATTCTTTGCCAATAAGATGATGAAGTGCAGGGAGTCCACGCCTTTGCAATGAATCATCTTCAATGTCATCGTGATTTAAAATCCAGTCTTCTGAGATCTGCATGGCGGCAGCAGTATTTATGGCTGAATCCAGAGAAACACCCATAGACTGGGCAGTTAGAAGGAGGAGGGTTGGCCGCAAATATTTCCCCTGACGACGGGGATATTCGGAAACAATTTGGGCATAATAATCAACCAGATTGGAGTAAGTCTGATTTACCCGACAATAAGAAGGAAAATCGACCTGTTGTTGAAGGTTTATTTCGATAAGCGGCCAGACCAATTTTTTGTAGCTTCCCAGGACAGAAGAAAAATCGGTATTACTCATGAATTTTTGGTTTTCCTATCGGCAAAAGTTAACAGCGGATCGAGAGTGTAGGGGGAAACAATATAAAGTATTTCGAAGGTGGCGATTGATAGTTCGAAGGCACACGGGATCTGGTTGGTTATAAAAAAGGCACCGAGGCCAAGAAAAGTGGCGTTTTTCATGCTCTGGCGCATATTTTCCCGGCTTACCTTGTTGATTACGTTCAAAGGTATTGATGCTGCTTGCGCCCGTTTGACGGCAATTGAATTTCTAATATGACCGGCATGAAGAGCGGTGATAAAGGTACCGATGGCAGTGATAGCATTGAGAGTTGGGTTGGGGCGGGTAAGATCAGCAACTAGCCAATTACCCTGAAAAGCGGTAGGAATGTGGCGAAGAACGATAAGAGAAATAACAAAGAGAGTGGTAGAAAAGCCGGCAAACTTAAAAAGTACTTTATTGTAATTTATTCTGGCCTCTAAGATTTTTTTGTTCTTCCAAAAAATAAAGCGGATAAGACGCCAGAGAAGTCTTGGAACAATGGGAATCAGGATCAAAACTAACCAAACCAAAATTATAGTACTCCAGTTTAAGGCCATGGTTTCCGTGATTTTAAAAAAGGGAAAGTTAAAATTTGTTCCCTGCAGGGGGTATTGGGGATAAGGAATAAAGCTGTAAAGAAGATTGGAATCGAGTGACTTGCTGTAAAAATCGATTAAAAATATTCTTCCGGCTGAAAAAAAGGCAATGGCATTCAAAAAAAAGTTAACGATAAAGAAAACAACAGCAGGGTTGCCTTCTTTGACTTTCCTGGTAAAAAGGATGTATTGTTCGTTCTCATTTTCAGTTTCTTCAAGAGTATCTTCGAATTCTTTGAGTGTGGTTGATAGTTTCAAGCTTAAAAAACGGAGAGGAAGGAATAAGATATTCTGGAGAATACCGATTAATATAACCGAGATCCAAATTTGTTTGGTTAGGGCATAGAGTCCGAAAAAAGCGCTAGCATAGAGCCGGAAACTGCCACCCCGGAGAAACCAAACCGTTAGGATGGCGATGAAAATCATCATTAAAGAGGTAAGGAAGGGCAAAAGATGGCGGCTATTGTCGATGCCAATTACTTGGGAAATCTTGGGCTTGATAGTAGTCATCTGTGCCTAATTATAACGTAGTTTTAAGAGCAAATTTATCCTATACTTGTTTTAGTTATGGTAAACAGCAAAGAAACTTTGGGGCAACCTGGTCAGGAGTTGAGCCCAAATGATGTTAAAATTAGGGACTTAGAGGATGAGACAGAGGTTCGATTACCATCTAATGTCGAGGGCTGGATAGAAAAAGTAGAAAAAGCAAGTGAAACGGGACAAAAAACAATAACCGACGATAAAACAGGACAAACAATTTTGGGTCCGGCAGCACCAACAAATCCGGTACTGGTTTTACCGGTAACGAGAAGCGTTTTTGCTGCAGGTTTAAAGAAAACCGTTTCTGATGCCGGCAGATGGCTGTCGGTTTTTGTGCTAAGAGTTATTAAGAAAAACAAGGGAAAAGTTAAATTTAAGAAAAATGACAATTGACGGTTTAATTAGCCAGATTAGCGGAATAATTTTTATGCTGGTAGCCGGCGGGTTGGTGGCTTTATTACTGATTTTTTTGGGTTATGTTTTGATATTGTGGTATCGATGGAAAGACCGGGAGAAGAAATCTTTGGAGATGATTACCTTGTTGGTGGCGGTGCCGGAAGATAACGAAGTAAAAGTGGATGCAATGGAACAAATTATCAGTTCGCTGTCGAGTATTTACAAGTCAGCTAAGTTTAAGTTTTTGCAGGGAGTTGTGGCCCAGGAAAGCGTATCCCTGGAAATTGTGGGGACGGGTGATGATATTAAATTTTATATCAGCCTGCCAAAGAACTATCAGGATTTTGTGGAAAAACAGATTTATAGCGTTTATGCAGGTGCTGATATTCAAGTGGTAGAAGAACCAAATATTTATAGTGAAAACGGCAAGGTGGAATATGCGTGGCTGGGGATAAAAAAGGGTGCTTATTATCCGCTAAGAACCTTCAAGGAAATACCAACTGACACTCTTTCATCAATAAGTTCGGCTTTGTCAAAATTAAATCCAGAGGAAGCAGTATCGATACAAGTGGTTATTTCCCCAACTGACGGTAAGTGGGCCAAAGCAGGGAACAGCTTTATAAGCTCAACAAAAAAAAGCGAGTCGAATCCGGAAAAGGCATCATATAAGGTAGATGCCAGACAACTGGAGGCGATTCAAAACAAATGCAACAAGGCAGGTTTCGAAACAGCTATCAGGATAGTATCGGTGGCTAAGAGCAAAGAAGCAGCCAAATTAAACATTTCAAATGTCAAGGCTTGTTTTGGACAGTTTGAGTCACCATGGAATAAGCTGTCGGGAAGAAAGATCCGAGTCAAGTCACTGTTTATGGAGGATTTTATTTACAAATATCCGGTGGTTATCTGGTCGGGTCAAAGATCAATATTGTCAGCAGAGGAAATTGCTTCAATTTACCATTTGCCGAATAAAACAGTTGAGACTCCAAACATTTATTGGCTGAAATCAAGGAAAGCGGCTATGCCGACAGAGTCTAAACAGGAAGGAATGTATATTGGCGACAACTTATACCGGGGGGTAAAGAAAAAGTTTTGTATTACTGATTCGGATCGACAGCGACATTTTTATATAGTAGGGCAAACAGGCGTGGGTAAATCATGGCTGTTGGCTGATATGGCTTTGCAGGATATTAAAGCCGGAAAAGGAGTCTGTTTTATCGATCCGCATGACACCTATGAAAGCATTTTGGAGAGGATTCCCCCAGAGAGGGTGGACGATGTAATTTATTTTGATCCGTCAGTGACCGACAGGCCAATGGGTTTTAATGTAATGGAATGCGACAACGAAGACCAGAAGGATTTTGTAACATCATCAATTATCAATTTAATGTACAAGCTTTACGATCCTTATAAAACCGGAATTGTCGGTCCCCGATTCGAGCACGCCATTCGAAATATTATGTTAACGGTGATGATTGAGCCGGGAGCAACTTTTATTGAAATAGTCCGATGTCTAACGGACCAATCTTACGTTCAATACCTGTTACCAAAAATTAAAGATCCAATGGTCAAGCGTTACTGGACTGACCAGATTGCCCAGACATCAGACTTTCACAAATCGGAAGTACTGGATTATATTGTGTCGAAGTTCGGCCGATTTATCACCAACACCATGATGAGGAACATCATAGGCCAATCAACGTCTTCATTTAATTTCCGAGACGCAATGGACAACGGGAAGATTCTAATAATTAATCTAGCCAAGGGTACAATCGGTGAAGAAAATTCGGCGTTTTTGGGTTTGGTGTTAATACCAAAAATTTTGATTGCCGCCATGAGCCGGCAGGACACGCCCGAGGATAAAAGAAGGGATTTTTATTTATATGTGGATGAATTTCAAAACTTTGCAACTCAGGATTTTGCCGTAATTATGTCTGAAGCCAGAAAATACCACTTAAATTTAACAGTGGCCAACCAGTTTATCTCACAAATGGATGACGAGGTAAAAAATGCCGTATTTGGTAATGTAGGTACGATTTGTGGTTTCAGGGTCGGTATTTCAGATGCTAATTTCCTGATAAACCAATTTAAGCCGACCTTCAATGAACATGACCTTTTAAACTTAGGAACGGGAGAAATTTATCTTAAAACATTGGTAGACGGTGTGCCAAAAACGCCATTCTCTTTGAGGGTGGCAGCGGAAGAAAAGAAAAAGCCGGGTAATCCGAAGATGGCAGAGATGATCAAGAGATTGTCGGCGTTAAAATACGGGCGACCGAGAGATATCGTGGAATCGGAAATTGCTAAGAGAGCGAGATTATAGCTCTTTGAGCTTGATGCCTTTGGCTTCTTCTTTGGCCTCAATTAGTTCTAAATATTTTTCGGTGGTAGAAATTCTTTTGTGGCCGGACACCTGGGAAACGACGTCGATAGGAACACCTGATTTGAGCTGAAAAACTATGAAGGTATTGCGGAGATCGTTGACTTTAACACCTTTGATATCGGCTTTATCAAAATAGCGGTTTAGAAGGCTTCTGACGTTTCTGGCAAGGAGTTTACGTCCGGTCTTGGTGACAAAAACATTTCTTGACTTGGTGGCATAACGGCTTTCTTCCAAATATCTTTTGAGGGCAATTTTGGCCGAATTATTCAGGGGGACGATTCTTTCAGAATGGCTTTCATTGGCTTCGATAACAAGTTCATTGTCACGGACATTTTCTAATTTAAGATTTTCAATTTCTTTGATGCGGAGACCGGCCTGGAGCATTAACTCAACAATGGCGGTGGCCCGGGTGTCGTTTCTGCAAGCATCACGAAGAGAACGGTATTCAATGGGCTTGAGGACCCGAGGTAATTCATTTTCATATTTAGGGTGCTTGACTTCGCCTGAAGGATCTTTTTCAATTACACCTTCACTTTTGAGAAATGAGAAAAAGTTTTTGATGGAGTTGAGCTTGCGGCTAACTGACTTAGCGGTGTAGTTATTCTTCATCAAGTCTTTTTTGAAGTTCTCGATGTGAGAAGGATCGACAGCGTCGACAGCGCTAATATTGTGCTGTGCTTTTAAAAAGTTTATTAATTGGTTGATATCGCCCTTGTAAGCTACAATAGTATTTGTAGACTTTCCTTTTTTGGTTAAAGAGGAAGTAAATAAATCAAGGGCACTATCAAAAGATAGATCTGCCATAATCGTCTTATAATAACATGAATTAGGACAATACACAAGTCCAAGCTAAATGAAAAGAATAAAGGACTATATCATATTATTTGGATTTATATTGATATTATTTTCTATTGTTTTAAATACTTTGAATCAGTTAAGAGTACTTCAAAATGCAAAAGAAGAAAATAGAAATCTGGCTAACTTAGTGCGAGAACTAGAAGAAGAAAACCAATTGCTAGAAAGAAGAATAGAGTACGCAACTAGTAGTGCATTTTTGGAGCAACAGGCGAGAGACAAGTTCGGACTTGGGAGAGAAGGAGACTACTGGGTGGATATGCCAGTAATTAGTGGTGATGATGGTTTTTATCCAAAAATGACAATTGATGAAAATAAATCTAATTGGAAAGTGTGGCTAGAACTATTTACTCACTAAATTTTGTGTGTTAAAATTCTAAGGCTAAAAGACATGCGGGGTAGTGTACGGCTGCACGTGAGGCTCATAATCTCACAGGCCAGGTTCAACTCCTGGCCCCGCAACAAACAAGAAGGCTTCCATTAAGTTGGGGGCTTTTTTGTTTACGAGGGTGCGAAACTAGGGGCAAACTTGATATAATTGGCAGTACTAAGGAGCAGGGTAGCTCAGGTGGTTAGAGCGCAGCATTCATAACGCTGAGGTCGCGGGTTCAAGTCCCGCCCCTGCTACAGAAGGGTATGTAGCTCAGTCGGTTAGAGCACCGATCTTATAAGTCGGTGGTCCCTGGTTCGAATCCAGGCATACCCACCAGAAATTTCCACCCATTATTTCTTATCTAATTCCCATAGCTTGCAGAGCTTGATCTAGGGTTATTTGGGCTTCTTTTTGGGCTTGTTTTGAACCCTGATCGAGAATATCTTCAATCAACTTTGGTTTGGATTCATAAAAGGCACGTTTTTCGCGGATGGGATCAAGAAAGTTATTGATAGCCAGGGCCAGTTTTAGTTTGACTTCCACATCCCCTACTTTGCCAGCGCGGTAGCGATTTTTGAGATCTTCAACTTCCTGTTTGTTGTCATTGAAGGCATCGTGATAAATGAAAACCGGATTACCTTCAACTTTACCAGGGTCGGTAGCTTTGATACGGTTGGGGTCGGTATACATCCGGCGGACTTTATCGATAACCGTTTGAGTGTCGTCGGAGAGGTAGATACAGTTACCAATTGATTTACTCATTTTGGCCTGACCATCGGTGCCGACCAGAGTGCCACCATCTCCAATCAGGGATTTAGGGATAGGAAAAACTTCCCCGTAAAGACGATTGAACTCGGAGGCGATTTCGCGAGTAATTTCGACATGACTTTCCTGATCTTTGCCAACGGGTACCAAGTTGCCTTTGACCATAAGAATATCAGCGGCTTGAAGAATAGGGTAACTTAAAAGACCAACTGAGGGTTTTTCAATATGAAGATCGCGGAGAACATCTTTTAGGGTGGGAACCCGCTGAGCCCGGGGTACGGTAACTAGCATATTAAAAAGCAGATAGAGATAAGTTACCTGGGGAACCCGGCTCTGCTGGTAGATAACTGAAATTTCAGGATCAATACCGACAGAGAGATAATCAAGCACAAGTCCTTTGGCGTTAGCATTAACCGAGGATGTTTTTTCCTTGGTGGGGTTAGTAGTTAGAGTATGTAAATCAGCCACGATAAAGAAGCAGTCGTAATCGGCTTGAAGACGGACACGATTCCTGAGACTACCTACATAATGGCCCAAATGAAGAGGACCGGTAGGCCGATCTCCGGTTAGTATGCGAGGTTTTGGTTTATTCATGGTTAAATTTTATCATTTAATGTTATAATAGCCTCTAGTTTATTAGAGCCGAAATGAGGTAGTCCTTAAGGGGACAAAGGCGTTGAGGCAAAAAAGAAAAATGGCAAAGAACAATCCACAAATTAATGCTGAAGTTAGAAGTACTTTTGGGAAAAAAGTTAAACACTTAAGGAGCGAGGGGTTACTCCCGGCTACAGTTTACGGGAAGGGATTTGATCCGATTTCGATACAGATGAAGAGCAAGGAATTGAATAAATTATTTGAAGAAGCAGGCGAGTCCAGTTTGATTGATTTGTTAGTGGAAAAAGAAAATTATCCGATTCTTTTTAAGAATCCTCAATACCATCCAGTTGAGGGAAACCTAATTCACATAGATTGCTACAAGGTTAATTTGAAAGAAAAGATCACGGCAACGGTTCCGATTGAAATTGTGGGAGAATCGGTTGCGGTTAAAGAAGGCTTGGTTCTGGTGGAAATTACCAATGAGGTGGAGGTAGAATCCCTACCAACAGATTTACCAGAAAGGATTGAGGTCGATATTTCGCAGCTAGTAAACGTTGACGATACAATTACTGTTGCTGATTTGAAAGTTGATGACAAAGTTGAAATTCAGAACTCTCCTGACCAGGTGATTGTGAAGATTGAGGAGCCGGCAGCCGAAGAGGAAATTGAAGAGCCTGAGGTAGCTCCTGGTGAAGTGCCTGCTACCGAACAAAAGGCTGAAGAAGAGGGTGGCGAAGCTGAAAGTGAGTCAAAAGAGGAAGAATAAATTATTTGACCAACTGAAGATAGAGGCGGTAAATGTCGTCTCTAACCGGATCAAGGTAATAAGCCTGTGAAATCGAAGTTTTGGCGTCCTGAGTCTTACCGAGCTTGACTTGTATTTTGGCTAAAGCAAGCCAATCTTCCTGATTTTTTATACCCTTGTCCAAAAGCTGTTGGTAGATTTTTTCCAGATATTCCGGTTGATTCAGACTCCTATAGTCTTCTATGTCGGATGGATCCAGGCCAGCCTCGAAATAATGAGCCTGATCCCAATCGCCCTTGAGGGCAAACTGCCGCCACAATCTAAGACGGCCATAATAGGAATCACCTAGCGACAGGGACGAGAGAAGAATTTTGTTTTCGGTGTAAGGATCAATTTTTTTTACGGAAAAGTAAATGTTTAAAGCCAGGGCAGAGACCAATAAAAGCAGAACCAGAACTTTTGAGGTCTTAGAGCTCATAGTTTTTTGGCCAGGAACTTGTAGCTAACAGAGGTTCTTCTAAGTCAAATTCATTTTTTAGTTGCTGATATAAAGTCTCGGTGATAAATGGCATAAATGGATGTAGAAGCTTGAGAGAAGTAATCAGAACGGTTAATAAAACCGGCAGAGAATCCTCTCCCCTGTTCTTGGCAGATTCGATATAAAGATCGCAGAATTGGTGCCAGAAAAATTGATAGAGATCTTCGCTAACCTGGCCAAAACGGTATTGATTAAGGTTTTTGGTGACTGAATTAATCAGAAGATTTAAGTCAGAAATAATTATTTTGTCCTCCTTTGTCATTTTTTTGGGATCGATAGTGAGGGTTAGTACAAACTGTGGGTTTTGTTGTTTTGCCTTGTTGGTAAGCATTAGGATAAAGCGGGAGGCGTTCCAGATTTTGTTGACAAAATTTCTTTGGGCACGGATTTTGTCTTGGGACAGAGCCACATCTGAGGCGGGGGCAACGCCGTAAACCAGAGCCATACGGAGAGCATCCGCTCCATGCTCGTTGGCGATAGTGACAGGGTCGATAACATTCCCCTTTGATTTGCTCATTTTTTGGCCTTTGGCATCAAGAACACGGGAATGCATGTGGGCAACTTTGAAGGGAATATCGCCTGTAGCATAAATACCCATCATGATCATTCTAGCTACCCAGAAGAAAAGAATATCCCACATGGTGTCCAATATGGTGGTGGGGTAAAAATATTCGAAATCGGGTGAATGGTGACCGTCAGGACTCCAACCGAGAGTAGAATAAGGCCACTGGCCGGAAGAAAACCAAGTATCGAAGGTATCGGTTTCCTGGAGTACGTGTGGTCCGTATTTTAGGGCATCTTTTTTGGAGATGTAAAATTTAGCGTCAATGGGAGCAATTAATGTTTGCAGTCCGGAGCTAACTTCATCAAAGCGGGTTGACACTGCCGCCCAATCTGCGTTCTCAATCTCTTTCTGGCTGTTGATAAAAGAAAGTCGAATATTTGGGTTTTGATCGAGGTTATACCAAATGGGGATGCGGTGACCCCAGACAATTTGGCGGGATATAGGCCAGTCTTTGATGTTATCCATCCAGGCAAGGAAGGTTTTTTTGAAGCGCCGAGGGAAAATTTTTACCTTATCATCATTAACTGCTTTTGTTGCTGGAGTGGCTAGAGATTCGATTTTAACAAACCATTGAGGTGCAGTCAGTGGTTCAATAGGCCGACCACATTTATAGCAATGACCAACTTCATGTTGATGGTCTTCAGTTTTTAAGAGTAAACCAGCTTTTTCCAGGTCCTCCAGCACCACCTTCCTGAGTTGTTGGGGATATAATTGGCGATATTTGGCAGGAACGTTTGTATTTGATTTGCCGTCAAAATCGAAGATGCGGATGAATTCCAATTGATGGCGCTTGCCGGTTTCATAATCTTCCGGAGAATGGGAAGGAGTGACTTTGACAGCACCGGTGCCAAAGGCGGGATCGACCGATTCGTCAGCAATAATTGGGATTTCCCTGTCAGCTAAGGGTAGTTTGATGGTGGTGCCGAGTAAATCCTGATATCTCTTGTCTTTGGGGTTAATGGCAACGGCGGTATCGCCAAGCATGGTTTCCGGCCGGGTAGTGGCTACGGAAAGCGGGCCGTAATCAATATACCAAAGGTGGGAATCGACAGTTTTGTGAACAACTTCAAGATTGGAAAAGGCAGTACCGCAAAAAGTACAATAATTGACGATTTTTTCGTCGCGATAAATCAAGCCGTCATCAATCATCTGATGAAAAACAGTGAACACTCTTTGACTGTGATCTTCATCGAGAGTAAATTTTAACCGGGACCAATCCAGAGAAAAGCCAAGACGTTTCATTTGATCAATGGCAATTCCGCGGTTTTCGTTTACAAAATCAGAGATCATTTTAAAAAGAGTCTGACGATCGTAGTCAAAGCGAGATTTTCCCTGAGCCTGGAGGTGTTTTTCAAAAACAAACTGGGTTTCAATGCCGGCATGATCGGTACCAGGAAGCCAAAGGGTAGGATCGCCAAGCATACGGTGAAAGCGAACCATAATATCTTCAACGGTATAAAGAGCATGGCCGGCATGGAGTGGATTATTGGCGTTGGGTGGAGGCAAAATTATGGTGAAGGGTTCTTTTTTGGCGCGGGATTGGTGAGGATTAGGAGGGACTTGGGGAGTAAAGGCATTTTGATCCAACCAGAGTTGATAAATATCGGATTCACCGGCAGGACTGTAACTTTTTTCCATGGGTCTATTTTAACACGGAGCAAGGTATAAAATGGTAAAATTGTGACCAGTGAAAATTATAAATATTGAAGAAAACTACCGAAGAAGTTTGGAAATAACCGCCAAAATAATTCAGAGCGGAGGTTTGGTAGTATTTCCGTCAGACACGGTTTACGGTCTTTTGGTAGACGCAACTAACCAGAAGGCAGTTGATAAATTACTGGCGTTTAAAGACAGATGGCCGGGGAAAGCGATATCTGTAGCAGTCAAGGATAAAGAGATGGCAAAAATATATGTCGAGTTTAATGAGAATATCGAAAATATTTACGATAAATTGTTACCAGGCCCTTTTACAATAATTGGCAAGGGTAGGAATAAATTAGCATCGGGGATTGAGGCCGAAAATGGAACGTTAGGCGTCAGGATCCCTAAATTTATACCGATTTTAGATTTGTCAGCTTTGATTGGAAAACCGGTTACGGTTACTTCGGCAAATCTATCCGGAAGAAGTCCTCATTACACTATCGCCAGTTTTCTAAATACACTGTCTACAAAAAAGAAGGGCATGATTGATCTGGTAGTTGACGGAGGAAAATTACCAAAAAACAAACCATCAACGGTGATAGATGCAACTGAGAGTGAACTAAAAATTTTAAGACGGGGTGATTTGATTACCGGAAAAAAGGAAAATTTGATTTCTAAGTCTGAGAAGGAAACCAGTAATATTGCAACTTTTTTGTTGGAGAAATGGGTCGACAAAGATGAAGGGGGGCCGATAGTGTTGGGATTGAGTGGAGATTTGGGGTGTGGGAAAACTGTCTTTGCCAGAAGTTTGGGTAAATATTTGGGAGTGAAGGGCAGGATTACTTCACCTACTTTTGTGATTTATAACGAATACCAAATAAATTGGGGTAGATTTACCCGATTTCTTCATTTTGATTTGTACCGGATAAGCGAGTTTTATGAACTTGAAGAGATTAAATTTTGGGACTTGGCAGACGAGGAGACAATTGCCTGCATAGAATGGCCGGAAAATATGGGAGAAGAGGCGTTTCTGAGGTTAAAAGAAAAAGTTAGATATCTACAGGTTAACTTTACTTATATTGATCAAACTATCAGGGAAATTAGCTACTAAATTACCATTTGCCAGAAGCACCACCGCCGCCGGAACGACCGCCGCCGAATCCGCCAAAGCCTCCACCGGAAGATTTGAATCCGCCAGTAGAATGCCAAAAGTCGGTAGGCTTACTGCTTGATTTGAGATGACGATAATTTTTGGAAAGAATATAGTCAAGAACTAAGCCGAAAATGCTAAGAGATATAATTGCCCAGATATGGCCAAGGATATAGCCAAGAAAAAAACCGATTACTCCGCCCAGGTACCATGACTTGGTGCGGGCCATAAAAGAGGCGGCGTATATAAAAATAAACAATATCCAAGCAAAGTTGGGCGAAGAAGCGGGGGCGGGAGCCTCCTCAAGGGTACCTGAGCCTAGAAATTCCAGTATTTGATCTATAGCATTCTGCGTTCCTTTCTCGTAATCTTGTTCCCGAAAGGCAGGGGTAATTTGATTTCTAATGATTTCACCTGCCCGACCATCGTTGATAACAGATTCCAGACCATAACCTACTTCGATTCTGACTTCTCGGTCATTTGGAGATATCAGCAGTAAAAGTCCATTGTCCTGACTTTTCTTACCAATCTGCCATCGATCAAAAATAGCCGTGGCATACTGTTCCACGGTTTGACCTTCAAGGCTTGTAACTGTCAGGACGGCAATTTCATTTTGGGTATCGGATTCAAACTGAGAGAGCCGATTTTCAAGCTGAGAATTAAATTCAGATGAAAATACTTGGGCAAAATCATTGACGTAGCCTGTTGGTTGAGGATAACTAATGGCTAGTGACGACCTGACGTGGCCGAATAGCAAAAAAACAATAAAGACAAGGAGCGTCTTGATCTTCATTATTCGATATCAAGATTGACTGAGGGGGCCGTGCCGGCATCGGGGACTGAATTAAATAATGACATCGGCTCAAAGCCATAAATATTGGCTAGAATGCTTCCCGGGAAGCGCATTACTCCAAGATTATAGGAAGTAACCTGATCGTTATACCGTTGTCTTTCGACGGAGATTCTGTTTTCGGTACCGGCCAATTCGTCCATGAGACGATTAACGGTTTCGCTAGACCTGAGGACCGGATAGTTTTCAACAATAACCAAAAGCCGGCTTAGGCTGGAGTCCAAATCAGAGGCAGCT
>CAZFAI010000011.1:8483-21426 GCA_964516555.1 uncultured Gammaproteobacteria bacterium | reverse complement strand
GTGTCAATAATAAATTTATAAATATTGAATTAGTGAGTTAAAATAACAAAGATGATTAAAGAAAAAAAGAAGCAATTTAAGGTGGGAAAGGTCGTGTTGGTCGGGAGACCTAATACAGGAAAATCAACTTTACTGAATACAATAATGAATCAGAAGGTAGCAATTACTTCTCCGCTTCCGCAAACTACCAGGAAAAACGTGCAGGTGATTTACGAGGATGAAAGGGGCTTGATTGTTTTTTCGGACACCCCAGGAGTTATTGCCAAGGTGGAGGACCTGGTGGGGAGAAGGATAAACACTGAAGCTCCTAAGGAAATATCCAGAGCTGACGTAATATTGATGCTGGTAGATATCTCCAGACCAAAATCTGAAGAAGAGAATAAGGCTATAGGAATGGTAAGAAAGCTAAAAATTCCAAAGATACTGGTGTACAACAAAATAGATGAAGCAATCGGCTCAAAAGACCATTTTCCGGAATATAATTATCTTGAAGATGAGTTTGATGGAAATATCAAAATAAGTGCACTTAGAGGTAAAAATGTGAAGGGATTACTTACTCAAATTTTTGATTTAATACCAGAAAAAAAGGCTTCAGAAAAAAAGGCTTTTTTGGAACATTACTCAAATAAAGGAAAATTTGCAATATCGATTAACTCAAAAGAGTTTATTGAGGAGATCATTAGGGAAAAGACCTATCTGTTTTTGAGAGAGGAGGTTCCCTATTCAATAAATACCGAAGTTGAAACTATAATAGACAAGGGTAAAATAATTTTAGTAAAAGCTAAAATTCTTACTAGTGCCGACAGATATAAAAAAATGATTATAGGAAAAGAAGGTAAGAAAATAAAAGAAATCGGCTATAATACCAGAAAGGAATTAGAATTAATGTCCGGTAGAAAAATCTTTTTAGAGTTAAATGTTATTACCGATAAACACTGGCCCGAAAGAGTGTTTGGAAAATTATGAAACAAATATCAAACAAAAAACCACTTAGAGTTTTGAAGAGTGTCAAAAATAGCAGGTCCGAATTCTTTGATTTTATAAAAGAATACAACGTACTTCAGTTGGCAATTGGTGTAGTAATTGGTAATGCAGTAAAGGATCTAACTAACTCTCTGGTTACAAATGTAATTATGCCTTTTATCGGAATTTTCACACCAAGCGGAGCTTATAAAAACATCACTTTTACCATTCGAGGTTCAGATTTTACGATAGGACTCCTAATTTCCAGCATTATTGATTTTTTGATAGTTGCATTAGTGGTTTTCATAGTGATAAAAAAAATATTTAGAGTGGAAATTAAAAAATAATTAATATGTTGAAACTAGTTAATCTTTCAAAAAATTTCGGCAGTAAAAAAGCGGTGGATAATGTCAGTTTGACTATTGAGGGTAATGGAGTTTACGGGTTACTCGGGCCTAATGGCGCAGGAAAAACCACATTAATGAGATTGATAGTAGGGTTCTATTCCATTAAAAAAGGAAATATTTTTTGGGAGGATAAAAAAGTTGACAGTAAATCAAATACTTATAAAACCATCATTGGTTATCTTCCTGAAAATAACCCCCTTTATTTGAACTTAAACGTACTCGAGTACTTAGAATATATCGCCAGTTTGAAAGGAATTAATAAAGAAGATATTGAGAGCCTAATTATAGATGTGATAGAAAACTGCGGACTAAAGAAAGTTATAAACCAAAAAATTGAGACCTTGTCTAAGGGGTTTAGACAAAGAGTGGGGTTGGCTGCTTCACTGCTGGGAGATCCAAAGATATTGGTACTCGATGAACCGACATCAGGTTTGGATCCAAAACAAATTATTGAAATCAGGGGTTTAATCAAAAAACTATCTAAGAATAAGATTGTAATATTTTCGACTCATATTCTTCCCGAGGCGAAAGAAATTTGCGACAGATTGCTTATTATCAATAATGGAAAAATAGTTCTGGATGAAAAAACAAAAGTAATTAGAAATTTAGAGAAAAAGTTTGTGGAGCTAACATCATGAATACGATCTCGATTATCGCAAAAAGAGAATTTAAAAATTACTTAATTTCACCGTTGGGTTATGTATTTACAGGTTTACTTTTGCTGGTAGCCAATTGGATGTTTTTGGGAGATTTGTTTGTGATGGGACAAGCTAACATGTCGCCGTACTGGAGTGTTTTGGTGTTCCTTTTCTCTCTTTTTATTCCGGCTATTTCGATGGGTCTTGTTGCTGATGAGAAAAAGAACGGAACCTGGGAAACAATCCTTAGCTTACCGGTCTCAGAAAATGAAATGATATTGGGTAAATTTTTCGGATCGACTATGTATATAATTTTCTCCGTCTTACTATCGATACCGATTGCAGCGACACTGTTTATTTTCGGGAGTCCTGATATCGGAGTAATTCTGGGAGGTTATATCGGGGTGTTACTTTTGGCCATGGCCTATTTGTCTTTGGGGATCTTTATGTCTTGTTTGAGCAATCAATCAATTGTAGGCTTTTTGGGTGCTACCGTGTTTTTGGTTTTAAATAATTTTTTGGGTCAAGGATCTTTTCTAATGAAAATTCCGGGAGGCTTGAGATTCATAGTTGGAGGTTTAAGTTTGAGCTGGAGATCGGCAAAATTTTCACTGGGTCTTATTGAAGCGGGTGACCTGTTGTTTTTTGTTTCTTTTGTTTTTATATTTTTAACGTTAAGCGTCCTATCCTTGAAGGCTAGGAATAAGTGAAATGAGAAAAATAAAACCTTTTATTACCGGAGTTAATTTAATCATTATTGTTGTACTTGTAAATATCTTGCTTAGTTTTTATCCTTTTTTAAAAATTGACTTAAGCAGAGATAAAATTCATTCATTGTCTCCATCCACGACGGATTATATTAGGAATATTGATGACATTATTACCATAAAAGTCTTTTTGACCGAAGATTTACCACCTGAGGTTAAACCAACAGCTGATAAGCTGAAAACTATATTGAGTGAGTTTGAACGGCTAAACAGATCTAAGTTGAAAATAAACTATTTTAATCCGAATACGGACGATCAGGCTGGTAGCGAAGCAGAACGCTTCGGAATTCAACCAATACAATTTTCATCACTGAAATCTGATAAGTTCGAAATGCAGAAGGGTTACTTTGGGTTGGCCATGATTTATGGTGATAACCAGCAAGTTTTGCCAATTGCCGGTGATGTGGCAAATTTAGAGTATTTTCTGGTATCCGGCTTCCGAAAACTTGTCTCCGACAAAATTCCAACAGTTGCAATAGCTGAGGGGCAGGAAGAAGAAGAAAGTGAAATTAGTTATTTCCGTCAATTTCTGATGCAGGATTATAAATTAGTTATGGCAGATTTGGACAGTAAAGACGGCATACCTGAAGAAGCTGATATTTTGATAATTACTGATAGAACTACAAAAATTAACGAAGAAGTTATTCCAAAAATTCAAAAGTGGGTTGAGGAAGGTAAGGGGTTAATAGTTTTCCAGGACAAGATAGAAGTGAGCAACAGCATGTCAGGAAAAACTTTGGAGAATAATGGTCTGGAGGATATTTTGTCAGACAGCGGTATGGAGATTGAAAATAAGTTGATTTTGGATGAAAGCAGCGCTATTGCGAACTTTCAGAGTCAGCAGGGTTCATTTTTAAGCCGTTATCCATATTGGATGCAAATTAGACCCGAGAATATGAATAAAGATATCCCAGCATTGTCAGGAATTAACTCCGTTACTTTGGCTTGGGCTTCACCAATAAAGATGTCCGGAGGAGCAAAGGCGTTGTTTACAAGCAGTGAATTATCAAAAGCAGAAGACTCTAATGTTGATTTATCACCGGCAGTAAAATACGATTTTAAACCATCCGAAAAATCAATTATCGGAGCTCTGAATGTAGACGACAGGAAGGTAGCCTTGATAGCAGACACCGACTTTATCAAAGATAAGTTTATGGTTAATAATCAACAAAATTTATTACTGGCACTAAATTTGGTTGAATATTTTTCACAAGATCAATCACTACTAGCTATTAGAAGTAAAGATTTAAACAGTAATCCTCTCTCACCCATTGAGGATGGAACTAAACAACTTATTAAAATAGTAAATATTGCTTTTCCCGTAGTACTATTGATAGCAACTAGTTTAATTATCAATACTGCAAGAAAGAAAAGCGGTAGGAAGTGGAACAATGCTTAAGAAATACCTCAATGCAACGAGTATTACAACTATTGTTATTTTGATAGTATCATCATTGTTAATCTTAAAGTCAGGAATTTTTAGTAAAAAAGATGTGACTAGCTACTTTTTTGAAGGTGAAATTAATAATTTTTGTATGAATGACCTTTGTCTAACTAAGGAGCAGGGTTCTTGGTACATTGACAAAAGCGAAACTAAAATACCGGCTGAAACAGAAAACGTTGAAGCGACAATTAATAAACTAAAAGAAATAAGTCTTGATAATTTAATTTCTGAAAATGAAGAAAAATTTGATCAATTAGGAATTGGCGGTGAAAATATTTTACTGCTAGCAATTAACGGAAAAAGCATGGAAATCGGTAATATTGAGAAGGCCTACTCGGGGACTTATGCCAGGGCAAAAGAAGATAATAGAGTATATAAAATACCCATTGTTCTTGATAAGTTAAATTTGGAAAGTGAAGACTATTGGAAATTAAAAAATTTAACCAATATTCCGACTTATCAAATAAAAAAAATTGTTGCTAACAATAAGGAGATCATTACGGACGAGGAGGGTAACTGGAAAAACCAAAAATTTGTTGAAAAAATTAGCCAATTAAAAGCATTGTCATATATCGGCCAAGCTACAAATGAAAACAGCATTGAATATTTAATTGAAACTGAAGTCGGAAACTATAACTTATACCTCAAAAAAGTTGACCTGGGCAGGAGAAAATATAGTTATCAGGCCAGCAGAGACGGGAATCACTTTTTTGAAATCAGTAGTGAAGATTTTGTTTTGTTGACAGCGACCTCCAATTAAATTAGACTTATTTTATATAAATTAAGGGAGAATGTTATTATGCCAAGCAAAAAAAGTGGTAGTAGTTTATTTTTTGCCAGTTTATTGGGGGTGGTAGCCGGTGCTGTGGGAGGTTTATTACTGGCTCCAAAGTCTGGTAAAGAAACAAGGGAAGACATTAAAAGAATGGCTGCTGATCTTAACGATAAAATTAAATCAGGAGTAACAGAAACAAAAATAAGAGTAAAAACTGTTTTTGGAGAGGCCAACGATGCTGCTATTGAAAAATATAATAATATTAAAGATCAGATTAGCCAGAAACTTGTTGCTCTAAAAGCAACCGGAGAAGAAATTGACAAAAGTAGATATGCAAAAGTAGTCGATGATGTGGTGGCTGATTTCAGAGGAGATTTAGAGGCTACAAAAGGAGCAGCTCAAAAGCTATCGACTATGCTGAAAAAAGATTGGGAGAAGGTAAAGAAAGCTTTAGCTTAACTTTTTCGAGATAAGATTGTTAAGTTTTTTGATACTGTCTGAATCCAGAATGGAAGTAGCCATTTTAGCTTTTATTTGATTTGTTTTTAATTTTAGTTCTTTTGGGTTTTCTATGAGGTCAGATTTGGTGATAATAACCAGTTGCGGTTTGTCAACTAGTTTTAAACTATAGTTTTTGAGTTCTTCTATGATTGTTTGATAATCTCTTTGAGGATCTGAAGAGTCTGACGAGATGCAATGAACCAATAATCTGGTCCTTTCAATGTGTCTTAAAAATTTCCAGCCTAATCCCCTACCCTCAGAGGCACCCTCAATTAGACCCGGGATATCAGCAATTATCAAATTACCCTTGGTGACACCTAAGTTTGGCTCCAGAGTTGTAAAGGGGTAGTTGGCCACCTTGGCGTTGGCGGCCGTTAATTCATTGAGAAGGCTTGTTTTACCGGCATTGGGAAGACCGATTAAACCAATGTCTGCTATTAACTTGAGGTCCAGATGGAGCTTCCGATATTCTTTCTTTTGACCAGGCTGAAATTCTTTTGGAGTCTGATTGGTGGACGAACGGTATGAATAGTTGCCGCGGCCTCCCTTCCCACCCTTGGCGACCAAAACCCGCTGGTCCAATTCAGTTAGCTCGAATTGAGTGCCATTATCATAAGTAATAACTGTACCTACAGGAACCTGCACAACAAGATCTTCGCCATTTTTACCTGTCCTTTGATTGACACCTCCCTGAGCTCCATCTTGAGCCTGATACTTTTTTTGGTGACGAAACTGGTGCAACTTGCTGATATCGGAAACTGCCCGGAAAACAACAGATCCGCCATCTCCACCGTCGCCGCCATCGGGACCTCCCTTGGGACGCCATTTATCACGGTAAAAGTGAACGAGACCATCACCACCGTCACCGGCTTTTACAAATATTTCTACTTCGTCAATAAGCATACATAGGATTATACCTTAATATGCGGATTTTAAGCAGATACGGCGTTGATATATTCCTGTTTTTGGCGGAATCCGACAAAGGTTTCTTTGATTTTGCCTTCTTCGAATAATACAACCGTAGGAATGGCAGAGACATTATATTGTTGAGCCAGTGTCCCCTCTTCGTCGACATTAACCTTAACTACCTTGACCTTTTCACCCATCTCTTTGGCAATTTCTTCCAAGACAGGACTAAGCATTTGGCAAGGACCACACCATGGGGCCCAAAAATCTACCAGAACTTTACCTTTGACTTCCAGAACTTCTTTTTGGAAGTTTTGTTCGTTTGCGTTGACGTGTTCCATATATCTCCTTGTTACTTACTTTTTAATAATCATTAACATTCAGTATATTATATGTTACTACAAGTATAGTAGTTTAGCTATTGTTATTTTTATCTTTTACCAACTTAGCGGTATAGACAATATTAAGAATAGTACCGTCAGAAGATTCGAGTTTGTTAGTACCGGAAAGAGTCACATACTGTGCAAGATAGTCCGATAGAGCATTTTTCAGTTCCCTTACTTGTGTCTGAGCATCCTTGATTTTTTCCTGAATGCCTGAAGCATTCGGATCTTTGAGGGCTTTTTGTTTTTCCAGAGATTTAATTTTGGTGGCTTTTTGGTGTTGTTCTGTTGCCAATTGGTACTCGTCGTTGTTTTCTAATAATGAATCGAGCATACTTTTTTGCTCCTTTAATTCTTTTTGAAGTGTTTCCAACTTAAGGCGATGGCTATTAATTAGCGATTCTACGCTGACAATATTTATTGCCTGGGTGGTGTTTTGAATTTGATCGTTTGGCATTCTTTAACTTTATCAGCCAAGGAAATCCTCTTCAAGTCGCAAAAGGTCAGAAATAGAATTTATTTTTATGATTTTGCTTCTAAGTTGCTTTGCATTAGGCAAACCATGGGCATATGCAAGAAAATTTTTTCTCATGGGTTCAAAGCGTCTTTGGGGAAATATTTTCTGGAATAATTGAGCATGAAGAAGGGCTGCTTTGAAACGTTCTTCCGGAGTGGGAGTTTTGTTGGCAAAAAGCCAGGGATTACCCATGGCTGCACGACCAACTGCAACACCAATTACACCAAAGGTCTGACAATATTCTAGGCCCTGAGAACGCGAGCAAATATCACCGTTGCCAATGATTTTTGTTGGAGACTCTTTTGAGATATCAACTGCTTTTTTGATTTCCTGCCAGTTGGCTACACCGGAATAGCCCTGGCTTAAAGTGCGACCATGGAGGGTGATAAAATCAAGACCTTCACTAAGTAAGACCTGAATCCACTGACTAACTATGCTTTCCGAAATTCCGGTCCTGGTTTTTACAGAAATGGTCGGCTCGATAACTTCTCGGTCTATTTTTTGTGAATATTTTATATTTCTGTCAATTACTTTAATTGTCTTTTCTTTTAATCCCAGGTTATTTAATTTAACTTTTTTTTCCAGATAATCTTTGACTCCCGATTTTACAGCCCTGATTAATTCAACGGCCAATTTTTGATTGTTTATCAGTGCAGCCCCGGAACCATTTTGGGTAACGGTCTTTGCAGGACACCCCATGTTAATATCGATACCATCAAAACCCAAATGACAGAGTATTGCGGCGGATTTATAAAAACTTTCCGGATCTTTGCCAAATAATTGAGCAATAATTGGTCTTTGGTTTTGGGAATATAAAAATTGATCATAGAGCTTGACTCCGCCTTTGGTGATCCCCTCAGCACTGACAAACTCGGTAAACATAAAGTCCGGTTTGGCGATATCCATTTGTAATAATCGAAAGGGTTCGTCTGTAATTCCATCCATGGGAGCAATTCCGACAAGTGGTTTTTTGGCAAGTAGTTGCTTTAAGGACTGCATGATTATTTATTCTTTTTCTTTTTGGTTCTGGAGGCAAATTTTGCTCCAACCTTTGAACCATAACTGCGTGAGTCATGAACAGATTGCCTAATTTTTGGAGGGGGATTTTTTGAATATGTTTTGAATGGCCTTTTTGGCTCTTCTAAATTAAAACGTCCGGGTTTTTTGGGTATGGGTTCAGATGAATTTTGAGGATTTTTTTTACCCTTTTTTTGGAGTGCTTCTTCGTGCCGCTGACGACCTTCCTCGGTTAGAAAAGGATCAGCTTCAGAATAATCCACGATAATGGTACGGTCACCAATGTTGTGATTATGATATTTTTCTTTGGCCCGGATGGCATCGTCAAGATTTTCATACTCAACGTAACCAAGACCGCGACTTTTCCCCCATTTGTTGTGAATAATCCGTATATCGATGACTTTTCCTTCGGTGATAAAAAGAGACAACAAATCTCCCTCTGTAAAACGGTAGGGTAAACTACCGATAAATAAACGTTTGTTGGGTTGTCTACTGGATGGCATAGTGTATTATATTATGAATTTTGCTGATAAAATAGAGGCATTGTGATTGCTTACAAAAAGTATGTTTTGGGAGAATTGCAGACTAATTGTTACTTAGTTTGGGATGAAGTTACAAAAGAGGGTGTGATTATCGATCCGGCAGATGATGGGGTTTTCATTTCTGAAGAGGTGCAAAGACTGGGTATTAAGCCAATTGCCGTATTGGCGACACACGGACATTTTGATCATGTATTGGCTGCATTGGATTTGAAGCTTATTTTTAATATCCCATTTTTCTGTAACCAAAAAGATTTCTTCCTTCTGGATAGACAATCAGCTACAGCTACACATTTTTTAAAAAGAAAAATTTCTATTCCTGATTTTAGAAAAATTGACCAAGACTTAGATCAAATTAACCAAATACCAATCGGAGAGGATCAGTTGAAGGTACTAAAAGCACCAGGACATACCCCGGGAGGAGTATGTTTTTACAATAAGGAGTCTTTGGTTTTATTTTCCGGAGATACTTTGTTTGCCGGAGCCAGAGGAAGAACGGATTTAAGTTACAGCTCGACTAGAGAAATTTTTCAAAGCATCAGTAAATTGATGAAACTACCCGGCGAGACGATAGTGTTACCCGGACACGGAGAGGAGACGACAATCGGAAGAGAAAAAGACAGGTATCTTTAGTCCTGTTTTAAACCACTGATAGTTTCGTCGAAGTTTTTGATATTGTCTTGCTTGAGACTTTCCAAGAGCTC
Source organism: uncultured Gammaproteobacteria bacterium (assembly GCA_964516555.1). Lineage (GTDB taxonomy): Bacteria > Patescibacteriota > Microgenomatia > UBA12405 > UBA12405 > CAZFAI01. Next base: position 11,865 of record CAZFAI010000011.1, on the reverse strand, counting down.
AATCACCAAGTTGCTAATATATGTTTTTAGCTGATTTGACTGCTCTTGATTTAGATTTAACTGGCGGCAAATTTCTTCTATTGTTTCCATATAGGTATATATAAATTTATGATATCAATGGTATTTATACCATAAATTTGAATAACGAAGCGTTTTGTCGTATACTTCCAGCCTTATGTCAAATATTGAATGCGGACCATTTAATGGGATTTGGGACAAAATTGGCAGCCAACACGCATCGGCTGATTCTTGTGTGGGTGTATTAAGAGGAACGGGTAGAGTCGTTAAATGGTCACGAGAAAGACCGTCGGATAGGGATGATCTGTGGGCTATATGCCAGTTTCTGAAAAGGTCAAATATTTTGTACAGAGCTGCTTTGGGTGATGAGTATATCGTACCCTCTGTTTTTGTGGCCAGCCAAAAGAAGAATGGACGTGGTTTGGAGTATAAACCTTATATCATCCAACCTCATATTGATTGCTGGACCGGAAAATCGTTACCAAATGAATATCGTAGCTCCAGGGTAATTAGCGATTCCTGGGCAGTTTTGTATTCAAGATTGTATTACCTTTACCAAACCGCTGAAAAAGTAAACCACAGATACGAGGAAGCAAATAGGTTCCCAATAACAATCACTGTCGGTTCAACAAGACAAATTGTCAAGGAAGATCCGGGTTCTGAAAATGTAATCAGCTTGCCCAGAACCGATAATATATTAATTGAAAAAAGCAGTAAGCGGTTGTTGTTGTGTGATTTTGGCGAATACCGAAGGTGGGATGACAGCATGGAAGTTGCTTATCAGAGGATAATGTCCAGAATTGAGCGAAGAATTAAATAATATAGAGTTTGGGGGAAAGATAAGTTAAAATATAGATGAAATTGCCCGGTCGTCTAATGGTAGGACAGACGGCTCTGAACCGTCCAATTGTGGTTCGAATCCATGCCGGGCAACTAGAACATGATATAATTTGCTAGTATATGAGCGAGTTTGAAAGTCTAAAAAGATTTGCCTGCTCGCTTGATTTTTATAGTCAGCAGGAATCAGTAGACCGGGTAGTTGCCACAATAAGTGATAAGGTTGGCATTCCAATCACAAGATTAGTTAGAGGTAGGGAAGATCTGGTTCATTATATAATCGATGGGTCAAACTTAACACGAGAACTGGCTACCAGAAATCAAAACCTAGAAAATGTAATTTTTAACTTTTTGACCGGTGATAACAGACTTTTGATAATAGGCGGGGATCCGGGTAACGGCAAAAGCTTACTGGCTACAGACGTAAGAAGATTTGATCAGGTCTACCAAAGTCTTGATGAAAACTTGGAACACCCTCTGGCATTCATACCTTTTGATAAAGCCAGGCAGTTCTTCTTTTTGAAACTATCAGAAAGATTGGGGTACGATATTCCCCTACCAAAGGGAGCATCACCAGAATGGATGATGGAAATGGTGGAGAGAGCAATGATGTCGACTACATTCTTTGTTCTGGATAATTATTCAAAGGCTAGGGTTATTGTTGAGGCTCCTTTGTTTAACAATAGAGGGGAAAATATTGTTTACGAGGCGGAGCGGAGAAATTATGGAGTCCAAACCGTTATTATGCACAGTCCTGATACCTTTTTTGAAATTCTTGACAAAGGAAAACGCGATGTGGCTACATCGGGGCAGCCAGAAGCTATGGTTAAAATGAGGAGAGCTAGACTTGAATCGATTACCGGAGATATTAAACTCCCGGTTGAAGCAGAAAACCAAATTTTAAAGAGGCATTGGGAAACAATGTTGAGGGGAAGAAGGGGTGTGGTAGTAGAGTGGAGTCCGGTAGAAATACGCCAAGCTTTTGAGGATACAAGAAAAGAATTTGTTGCTCATGATCAGAAACCGGATGTGTTAACACCAATACCGGTAGGTACTTTTATAGGTCACCAGTACGAGGTGATGTTCGATTTGTTGGGAAGGGAGAAACTTGAGGCGTTGTTTGGAGGCAAGTGATGTCAGAAGGGATTGTTCCAATAATTTAGCCATACTTTTCAACGTATTTCTTGGCTTCTTTTATAGCTAATGCAACTGCTTCCTCGGGTGTATCAGCTCCAGCTACTATACGGCGGTTCCGTCCATCAATATATGAATCAGCTAATTTTTCTGACCAACCGCCAACTCCTCTGAGAGCGACCATTGGAATATCGGCCTGATATGCAATTGCCAATTCTGTGAGTGTACCTGAGCCACCAGAGATAGCAATAACAACATCACAAGATAGCACTAAGGTCAATTCCCTACCTCCACCTCTCTCTAGACCACTGGCGACAATAAAATCAGCCATGTCTTTTTCCCAGACGTTTTTGTGTTTGCCATAAGTAACGCCAACAGCCAACCCACCTTTTCTTTTGGCACCCCGACAGGCTGCGGTTGAAAGTGAATCAGAATCTTTTTCGGCACCAAAAACTAAAATGGCGTTATTTTCAGCAACCAATTCACCTAAACGCTCAGCTGTTTCAGCAATTATTTTTGAATATTTAAGATCAGAGGCTGAACCCATAACTCCTATTTGTAGTTTTCGCATTCTGACGTAAATTTATATTAATGTGAACAAACTGTCAAGCATTATCCCTGAAACCTCCCGCAATAAATTGAATTACTATATAATAGAATTTTAGAACTAGTGGTTAATTTCTTCTAAATAATCTCACAAGAAATAAACCGGAGAAAAATCCTCCAATATGAGCAAAATAGGTAATACCGGCACCGGCTTGCTGCACCGCAGAGCCGAATCCCTGCAAAAATTGAAGAATTATCCAATAAACTATCATGGTAAAAGCGGGTAAGGATACGATGGGGAAGAAAACCAGAAGTGGAATAACAACGTCAATCCTGGAATTCGGAAATAGTAGCAAATATGCTCCCATTACACCGGCAATAGAGCCGCTGGCACCAATTGTGGGAACGGGAGAATTCTGGTTGATAAGATAATGTGATAGAGCAGCAAACATACCAATAAGTAGGTAAAAGAACAGATACTTTATATGACCAAGATAATCCTCAATATTATCTCCAAACACATATAGAAATATCATGTTACTAAATAGATGTAGTAAGCCTCCGTGAATAAACTGAGAAGTAATTAGGTCAGGAAAGTTAAAATTAGCCGGGATAAAACTATACTCTCTAATAAAGGACGCTGAAGCTTGGCGTCCCAGAGTTAACATATAGAAAAACACCAATATATTTGCGCCAATTAACAGGTAATTTATTATCGGAGTCCGATAGACCCGGCTTTGGTCTTTTATTGGTATCATAGGCTTTCTTATATTTAAACAACGTAGGGACACACGAATATTAAAAAGCGGTATGAAGCATGTAATAGTGATTTATTACCTAATTCTTA
>CAZFAI010000011.1:0-8383 GCA_964516555.1 uncultured Gammaproteobacteria bacterium | reverse complement strand
CGAATATTAAAAAGCGGTATGAAGCATGTAATAGTGATTTATTACCTAATTCTTATTTAAATAATGTAAGATTAAATTATGAACAACAGGACAATTGTGGTTGTTTTGATAATTTTCTTCTTAACAGCACTGGCAGCCATGTTGTATGTCAATCAGAGTGAAGAACAAGACCCTGCAGCGGGCGTAACACCAACCCCTACACAAATCCCCGAAACTTCTCCAAGTCCGGCCGATGATGATGAAAGTGACTGGGAAGTGTTTGAATCTGAAGATCTGGGTATCAGAATAGAACACCCAGAGGATGTTAACCGAGAAATTCGCGAAGATAGGGTTGTTTTTGTAAAGGTAGGACCCAGCCAGGAAATGAATACAGAATTTTATGATGGTATTAGCTTGAGTTTGAGAAGAGACCAACTCTCAGCCCAGGAAAGTGTTGAGGATGTGGCTAGTAATGTGCTAAATGATTTGAGGGATATGCAGCTTTTGGAAGAAGCAAGTGAGATTGAAAGTTTTCGGTTGGCGGGAAGAAACGGCTACCGATTTACTGTAACAACTTTAGGGAGACATACGTATATGTATCTTCCTGCAGAAAATAATGAATATTTGGAAATTGTAAATTCGACAGTAGACCCGGGCAATATGGGATTTGAGGAAACTGTAGAAAGAATGTTGTCGACACTAGAGTTTATTTAATGCTAAGATTGGTTGATGGCTAAAGATAAGTACAGTGCAGTTTGGGTGTCCCACTCATCAATAAACGATTTTTTGACGTGTCCGAGGGCGTATTTTTTGAAAAATGTTTACAGGGATCTGAAAAGTAACCACAAAATTAAGATTATGAGTCCCCCGCTGGCTTTAGGTCAAGCGGTCCATGAAGTATTAGAATCATTGTCAATTCTGGCAACGGATAAAAGATTTAAAGAACCTTTGATTGAGAAGTTTGAAAAAGCCTGGAAAAAAGTTTCCGGAAAAAGCGGTGGCTTTGAGGATGACTCACTGGAACAGAAATATAAAAATAGAGGTAGGGACATGATCGAAATGGTCCAGCTCAACCCGGGACCTCTCAAACGGATGGCAGTAAAAATTAATATGGATCTGCCCTATTACTGGCTGTCTGAATACGATAATATAATTTTGTGCGGAAAAATCGACTGGCTTGAATATTTACCAGAAAGTGACAGTGTTAATATTATTGACTTTAAAACCAGCAAAAAGGACGAGGATGAAAAGTCATTGCAATTACCGATCTATCATCTTCTGGTGCATAACTGCCAAAAAAGAAAGGTGGAAAAAGCCAGTTATTGGTATTTGGAGAGAAGCAAAGAATTGCAAGAAAAACCGCTGCCCGATCTAAATGACTCACACGAAATAGTGCTGAAAGTTGCTAAGAAAATCAAGTTGGCCAGACAATTGGAAATTTTTAAGTGTCCCCATGATGGGGGTTGTTTTGCCTGTAAACCTTACGAATCTGTTTTGAGAGGTGAAGCGGAATTTATCGGTACCGACGAGTATAGATCGGATGTATACATTCTCCACAAAGAGAACAACCAACAGCAACTAGAAGACTCAATTTTGTTATGAGATAATCAAGCTATTGTTCTATGATTGACATCAAAAACGAAGGGATAATACTTGAACCGACCGCAAACGAATTTGAAAACGAGGCAACTTTTAATCCTTGTGTTGTTAAAGTAGACGGAGTGGTCCATATGTTTTATCGGGCAGTCAGGCGAGGCAACTTCTCAACGGTCGGGTACTGCCAACTAGTAGATAATAAAATTATTCGGAGGTTTAAGGAGCCGATATTGGTTCCTGAACACGAATACGAATCTCAGGGTATTGAGGATCCAAGAGTGACTTTCCTGGACGGCAAGTATCACATGTTTTATACAGCCTATGACGGCCAGAATGCCAGAGTTGCCTACGCTGTTGCTGAAGAACTGCCGTATTTTCACAAAATGGGATTGGTAACACCAAGTTTTAGCTATGAAATTGCCGGAAGCAACATGAAGAAAAATGAGCTGTCGATGAAATATAAATACCACGAAGAGCAGTATAAGAGCAGCCGGGGGGATGATGTGCTCTTGTGGGAAAAAGATGCCTTTTTGTTCCCTGAAAAAATTAATGGCAAACACGCTTTGGTACACCGGATTCTGCCCGGCATTCAAATTGTCTATTTTGATGATTACAGTGAGCTAATAAATGAAGAATACTGGATTAAAAATTTACAAAATTTAAGCAGCGATATAATTTTGGAACCAAAATACTGGTATGAAAATTCAAGTATTGGCGGAGGATGTGTTCCAATAAGGACTCAAAAGGGTTGGCTTTTGATTTACCACGCAACACAATTGACGGAAAGAGGCAAGATTTATCATGCATCTGCGGCGCTACTTGACATAGAAGATCCGGAGAAAGTGATTGGCAGGCTGCACAATCCACTTTTCTCGCCTGAAGAGTTATACGAGAAGCTGGGGGTGGTAAATAATGTAGTATTCCCAACCGGGGCGATTGCTGAGGGTGATAAACTGACGATATATTATGGGGCAGCCGACAAGGTAACGGCAGCTAAATCTATGAGTCTTGGGGAATTGGTCGATTTGCTCATTGAGGTCGGGCCGTAATTTTTTCTTACTTGACAGAACAAGCAGGTGGTTATATAAATGTTATAAGCTCTTTGAAAGATTAATTACAAAAGCAACAAGTCTTAAGCGGTGAAGCTCTCTTTAAGCTTGAGTACGTTTCACCCTTTAATTATCTTGTTGCTTTTGCTGGTTTGGAGTTTTTACAGGAAACTAACGAGAAGGCATTTTACCTTTTGGTTAGTTTCCTGTGTGGAGACTCTGTGCCGATTTTTTGGAAAGAAGAAAAAACGGAAAGGAGAGTTCGACTCAAGGGACGGCGTCCGGTGGCGATACTTGTTCATGCTCAAAAAGCAGGAGGATGAGTAACGCGTATGGATGTGTTAGCCTAGTTGTCGTGTTCGTAAAACACTCTCATCGTACCGCGTAATCACACTCTCATTGACCGTCTTGGGTCGAAGCTCTTTTCCGTTCCCCTGGGTGGGTCTCGTCTTCCGGTTTTGTACCTGTTTCCGTCCTCAGACGAGACCCACCCGCCCATTTCATTTCGCCATTACACCCACAAAAATCACTAACATCCCCATCCCCACTCTCACCAACCAGCAAAAGCATCTTTCCCCCTAATCATTTTGAAATATAAGTTTGATGTACTCTGAAGGATAGTTAAATGGCGAGTTGGCTTCATCTAAATAACTTGGAGGTGAAGAAAAAGGCCAATCTGTTTCGAAAATAATAGAATACCTGTCCGCTACTCCGCAAGTTCCCACCATTTTTATTTTCTGATCTCCCATTTCGTCAACAATTAGGCGGAATCCCATTGTCCGGGGATAGACTACATTCCAAAGATCAGCTCTTTTTGGCTGAAGGTCCGGATAATTTCGGTATACATCCTGAGCAGTTAAGACCATTTTTACCTGGTCTACTTCCAGGGTTTCAGGATCCAATAAACCAACAATAACAGCGTAGTTACGGCTTTTTACCAGGCCGTCTTTGTAAAAGTCCTTGCCGTATTTGGCAATGTGTCCCATGAAAGCAATCCGGTTATTGTTTAAAAGTAACATGCTGTCGGCAACATTCCCCCATTGTCCGGGAGCAAAAAAACCCTTTATCTTATGACTTTCGTCTTTTTGGAGATGTGAAACAAAAGTGGGAGTTATCTGACGAAGTTTTTTAACACGACCCAAGTGGCTGGATGAAAAAACAGTATAACCGTTTCCACTACGGCCTTCAAAGCGGTTTCTAACCACCACAAGATACTCGTTGTGATAATAAAATATCTTGAGACCTTTCTGACCCAAAGGACCCTTGGCAAGGGGTTTTTTTAAGCGGTTTGAAGGCCACAGTACCGAGCGATAATTGATGATATTGTTTGGGTTGTCTTTGCTACTAACGGTGTTTACCAAAGAGTGAACTATGCCATGACTGGGAGTAAATACCGGCGAGGGGTCCTGGTGGGCCATTCTGGAGACAAAAGATTCGTCACGCCAGAAACCACGCTTGTTGGGATCGAAATGATATTCATCAACACGGGCGAGTTCGACACTAAGATCTTCGACTCTGGCTACTAAGTGAAGCTGGCCATTGTTCATAAACAAACCACCATTATATATCGTAAGGCTGGGTTCGTCGGGATCAGAGAGATCGATTAGTTTGACCAGAGGTTCTTCTGCTTTTTCTTTTTCAAGTTCGTCGTAAGAATAGATTTTTTCCATTTACCGATTACCATGCTTTTGTTAATTATTATGTATTTGTATATATCTTCATTTATTTATTTGAAATGTATATTAGAAATATGTAAGAATAGTGTGAAGACTAAATTTATGAACAAGAAAACAAAAGTAATCGCTACCATTGGTCCGGCATCCTGTGAGGATAAAGTAATCAATGGATTAATTAAAGCAGGAGTAGACCTTTTTCGGTTTAACCTGAAGCACAATACAACTGATTGGCACAATCGGGCAATTCACAGGGTCAATGAAATTGCCGATGATATGGATATAAATATCGGAATTATCGTTGATGTTCCTGATCCCAAGTATAATTTGGATATCAATAAGTGTGATTTTGTGGCGATTTCTTTTGCCGATTCCGGACGGACGGTTGATAATTTTAGAAAGAAAATTCCTAAACACCTATTAGGCGCCAGGCTGATAAGCAAAATAGAGAACAGAATGGCAATCGATAACTTGAAGGGCCTGATTAAATCAGCCGATGGAGTAATGATAGCCAGAGGTGACTTGGGAATTTCGATACCGATGGAAGAGATTACTTACTGGCAAAAATCAATTATTAATATCTGCCGGGAGGAAAGCCGGCCGGTTATTGTAGCAACCGAAATGCTGCAGTCGATGACAAAATTTCCAAAACCGACCCGGGCAGAAGCAACTGACGTAGCTAATGCTGTTTTTGACGGAGCTGACGCACTAATGCTGTCTGAAGAAAGCGCTATCGGTAAGTATCCAATAAAGGCTGCCCAGGAAATGATACGGATCGCTTCGTTTTGTGAAGACAAAAACGAAATGCTAACCACTGTTAAAAAGAACCACAAAAATCCTACCGAGGTGCTAGTCGGAGCGGCAGTGGAAATAATTGAAAATAAAGCCGAATTTCCTATCAAGGGAGTGTTGGTATTCACCCAATCTGGGCAAACAGCCAGAATATTGTCTTCCTATCGGGTAAAGATACCCGTGGTAGCCATAAGCAACGACAAAGCAGTAATTGAATCATTGAATTTGTCCTATGGAGTAATCCCCTTTTATCGATATTTTAAGTCAACACAGTTTAGTTTGAGCAATCCAATACTAAAAGAAATGGCTTCTGCGGCAGGTTTAAAAACGGGCGATAACGTAGTTGTAATTCACGGTAATAACTGGCTGACTGAAGGATCAACCAGCAATATCAGCTTGATTAAGTTGTAGGGAGCTTTCAGTTGCCTTCTTGGCCATTATGTTGCTAACCCGTAAAAGGCTATCGAAGGTTCCAGCATCTTCCCAGAGACCGTCGAAAACATTTACTTTTAGCTCACCATTACGAAGGTAGACATTATTGAGGTCAGTAATTTCAATTTCATTCCGTGCCGAGGGTTTGAGGTTGGAAGCATAATCAACTACACGATTGTCGTAGGTATACAAGCCAACGACCGCAAAATCACTCTTGGGCTGTTCCGGTTTTTCTTCAATTGAAACAACGTTATTGTTGTTGTCAAACTCAACAACACCAAACCGTTTTGGGTCCTCAACTTTTTTGGCATAGACCATAGCGCCTGTAGCAAAATTGTCAATCTGGGGAGAGAAATCAGGGTCAAAGATATTATCTCCGAGAATCATGGTGACTGAGTCGTTACCAATAAAATTTTTGCCGATAATAAAAGCATCAGCTAAACCCCGTGGTTCTTCCTGTATTTCATAGGTAAATCTGGCTCCGAATTCCCTACCGGATCCTAAGAGATTGAGAAAATGACCTGAATAATCGGGGGCAATAATGATCAGAATGTCTTTAATACCAGCTTTAAGAAGCGTTTCAATGGGGTAATAAATCATCGGCTTGTCGTAGACCGGAAGAAGCTGTTTTGAAGTAATTTTGGTGAGGGGTCGGAGTCTCATGGCCCGGCCGCCAGCTAGAACAATGCCTTTCATAGTGGGGAGTTAACTTTTAATAGTTAATTATACAACTAATGTATTGGTATGAATTATTTGCTATGCTTTTAATATGTTATTAGCTCGAATTGTTGCAATTTTAGCCTGTTCTTACGTTTTAGGAAAAGTTACCAGTTATTTAATTAAAAACATTAATTTGATAGCTCGTAAGTTACGCTTGGGTTCGTTTGAAGCTACGGCAGCTCTGGTAGGAATGGCAACTACTTTGCCTGATTTTATGATTGCAGCTTCTTCGGCCAGCCGGGGTATTTCCAGCTTAGCTTTCGGGAACGCGGTGGGGTCGAATATTATTAATCTGTCACTAATTATCGGAATGAGCGCTTTGGTCAGTGGTAGGTTGAGTTTTTGTACCACCGAAAGAATAAAAGATAGCTTAATGCCATTAACTTTTACCTTATTGCCGTTTTTAATGCTAATTGATAAGCAAATATCCCGGATAGAAGGAGCTATTTTAATTTTTATATTTATCTTTTTTACAAGAAGTTTGGTTAAAAGAAACAACCCGGAGAGGCGTACTTTTGATTTGGGTATGATGTTCGTTACGAAAAGGGAGCTACGAAATATTGCTCTTAAGTCTTTTTTGGGAGTAGGAATAATTCTTCTAACAGCGAATGCGATTGTAAGTTTGGCAATTGCAATGGCAACAGACTTAAACATCTCTCCGGTGGTGATTGGTATGGTTATTATTGCTCTTGGAACTCAATTACCCGAACTAGTTTTTAATTTTAAAGCAGCAAAACAAAAAAAATTAATGATGAATATGGGAAGTATTATCGGATCCTGTGTTAATAACTCAACTTTAATTATCGGGATTGCTGCTTTTATCCACCCAATAGTTTTGGATAGTTATTTTCTGGTGATAAATCCGAGTATGCAATACTTGTTTATCGCCGCTCTGATGATGTTATTTATCTTTTCAAAAAAAAGACTTGATAGCTGGGAGGGGGCAATTTTAATCTTGCTATATATTTACTACAGTGGGCTTAGCTTTTACTTTAACTAAGGGCTTTTTTGCTTTCTTCCATATTACTTTGTTGTACATAGTCCAGTTATAGGGGAGAACCAAAAAGACGATAATGAACGGAAGCAGGATCTGGCGGTACTCAGGTCCGAGGATTGAAACTCCGATGGTTCCGGCAGTAGTTTGGATAGCTAATGCGCCGGCGGAGGTCATGTTAAACTGGAGGAATTTTGCAACCAGAGCACCAATGCCCGTGATTTTTTCTTTGCGGAAAGTCCATGCATTGTTTAGGGTAAAATTGCTGATTATGGCCGCTTCGGTTGAAAGGAGCCAAGCTAGCCATTCAATACCCCAGGCATTTGATACAACGGAGAGTAGTGAGGCGTTGACTAAATAGCCAATAAATCCGACGGTTCCAAATTTAAGGAATTTTTGAGTAAAGTCGTCATTCCAACGCATGAGAAAGGCAACACGAAAGATATCTTTGGCGGTACGGGACTCGATTTTTGACTCGCCGGCATTGCGGACATTAAAGTTGAGAGGAATTTCTTTGAATTTGGCGCCCATTTTGAGGGTCTCGTAAAGAAGTTGGAGTTTGTAGCCAAAACTTCTGGTTAAAAGGTGCCTGGTATAGTCCATGTCCATTTGGTCAATAAAACCCCGGACCCGGGTAACTTTGAGACCGGTAGTGGGATCAGTAACCTTAAAAAAATTTTTGAAAGGAAAGAACATTAAAAAGCGGGCAACAAAACCACCGAATTCACTGAAAAAGACCCGCTTGAAGCCCCAACCTTTGGGGTTTGAACCACCTTTGATTTTGCGGGAGCCTATTACATAGTCATAGCCTTCCTCCATCGCCTTTAGCATGACGGGAATGGTCTCCGGGGGGTGCTGAAAATCACCATCAAATTCAAAAACGTAATCTGCCTTGAGCTTTTCCATCGAGTATTTGAAACCTTTGAGATAAGCAGCGCCAATACCGTCTTTACTGGTTTCGGTCAGGAGGTGTACATTGTTGAACTTTTGAGCCATATCTTCGACTACTTTGCCGGTACCATCGGGTGAATTACCGTCAACTACCAGAATATGCATGTCATAGTCGGCAGATAAGTTTTTTTTGGCGATAATAGTAGGGAAAGTTTTTTGGTGCAGATACTCAATCATGCGGCCAATATTCTCGGCTT
>CAZFAI010000010.1:0-23158 GCA_964516555.1 uncultured Gammaproteobacteria bacterium | reverse complement strand
AACAATAAGTTGATATATTCCGACTTTGGACCAAGCAAGTTAATCTTTACCGGTATTTTTAAATATCCGGTTTTTGATCTTGAAGCCACAGTCTCAGCATCTTCCGATAGTTCACCCGGACTGATATTAAAGCTATCAACCATAAATAAGTGTTTATCTGCAATTTTTCTTATCACATTAACCAAAAAATACGAATTTCTATCCCGTAATACTGAATTTGACAAATACTCGTCATTTTCTTCTAATTCCTCCGCATCAACAGTCAAAAGATAATTCTTTTTTTCTATAACTTTTGCTTTTTGTTCCTTTATATTCTGCGCCTCTGCCTTCATCTCACCAATTTCTTCAATCCGAGGCATCAATACCAACCCATAGCTCATAACAACCAACAACACCAAAACAGCCGGCAAAAGAAAATACTTCAAAAGAGAACTTTCTAATCCAAATATTTTGTCGGGAAGCTCAAGTGGCAAACCGCTCATTTTAGCAACACCTCCATGCCAAACTTCCATTCACTACCGGCCAAAGACAATGTATTAATTTTGGCTGATTTAAATTCTTCTATCTTTCCAGTATTTATACTTCCCAGTTTTTCTTCAACTTCATTAATATTACTGCCTAGTGCAAATCCAACAATATCAAATTTATCATTGTTACTCAAAGAGAAATCATTCAAGGTAATGTTCTCGGAAAATAGATTATTTACTCTGTTAATAGCATCACCGTATTCAAACCTTTGTCCCAAAACTTCGCCTACTAACTTTGCCCTGTATTTTATCTGCTCACTCAAAACAACTCTTTCAGACAAACTCTTATACGCCTCAAGTTCTCGGTTGTATAGTTTTTCTTCTCTTTTTAACGAGGTTTGTGCTACAAACCAAAATCCAAAAATTACCAATGTTACCGAAAACCAAGTTATACACAACCCCCATATAAAAACTACAACCTTCTTTTTTATCTTTACCTTAAAAGCCTGAAATTTTGCTTGACTGGGTAGCAAGTTCAGATTCATGCTCATACTAAACCTCTCAACCCCAAGCCAACAGCTAACGTAAACCGGCAACCATCGGAATTATAATTCATGAAACTGGATTGCTTTGAAGTATCGATATTTATAAATGGCTGAATCACTTGTACCTCAATACCCAACAACCTTGTCAATTCTTCGGCATAACCCGGCAAATTTGCTCCTCCACCGCTTAGCACCAACAATTCAGGCGTTGAACCGACCGATTCCTGAAATAAGGCAATTGATTTTCGGATTTCTTCGGCCATACTATTAAAAACCGGCATCATTGAAGCTTTTATCTTTCCTTCCAATTCCGTTTCTTTCATTCCATAAGCCTTTTTGTATTCCTCAGCAGAAGACATATCCAGCCCCAAATTAATCGAGATAGCCCTGGTCAAAGAATCACCACCCATCGACATCGATCTGGTAAAGTAAATGTTTGTTTTATAAATACTGATAATGTCCGAAAACCTTTCACCCATGTCTACAAAAATTATGCCGTTAACTTGAGGTAGCGAAAAATTAACTGCCCTTCTCATAGCCACAGCAGGGGATTCCAAGGCAAGTAATTCCAACCCGACCATTTTAAATAACTTGACATAGGAATTGATTACCTCGTTTCTGGCAGCAATAGCAAACACCGACATTCTCCCTGATTCATCGGTACTCACTACTTCGTAATCAATGGACACCTCGTCAAGAGGGAAGGGGACAAATGTTTCAGCCTCATATTGCAGGGCGTCTCTTATCTCATTCTCCTTTAAAGGAGGTAAACTAATTAGCCTGCTAACGATTTCGTCCTCAGGCAAGCATGTCACTACCTGACGTGACCTATTCTTGGTATCACTCAAAAGCTTCTTGATAATATCCGCCACCTGGTCAACTGCTTTATTTTTATTTTCGCCCTTTAACCAATCAATCCGCGGCGAAGCCGCTTCACCAATTGTGTCCAGGACAACACCCTTTTCTTCCCGGGAGATAGAAACGGCTTTTATGCTGCCCACCCCGACATCGATTCCTACAATATTACTCATAATAATTTAGTATACAGATTAATTAATGCTGCTCAAAGAAGTAACCGCATCCAACATAAAAGAGGGGATTCGATACTTGTTGTATACCCTCACCATACTGGTTACTGTTCCCGACGCCGCTTCCGTAGTCACGGTTCCCGTTCCGATTATTTCCTCTCCTTGTGAAGGGAAAACTCCTGAAGCAGAACTTACCACTAATCTTGTACTGCCGCCCAATGGTGTTACGGCCATCATTAAGCTTCGCGAGGTTGAAGAACCCAATAAACCGGTAACATCAATTTGTTTCATGCTGGATCTTGCACTGCAAGAACCATTGCTTGGAGTTCTGTCAATATAGTTTTGAATATAATTACTGCTATTTATGTTATATCCCATCCTTTTAACATTAAATGAACTGGTTCCAGAATCATAATAAAAGTAATCTACTTTTACAGCCCCAACAAAACTATCATTAACACATAGTCTCACTGAATCGCCATTAAAATAAGTACCACCGCTAAGCTGGATGATTCCATCCTCATCGTGTCCCGACATCCAAAATACTGAATTCTGATTGGCCGTTGTTACTTCATCAAAATCCAGTACACCCGAACCCTCGCCAATGTTTGAAGTATTAATACTGGCAGAACTGCCATCCTCAAGAGAAACCCTCGTCTCACCTGTCGACAGATAGTAATCTACCCCCGACTCAGCCGTATTAAACGCCTGCCTTAACAATTCCTCGTCAGTATCAATTCTGGTTTCAACAACGGTTTTTCTTGATATTGACAAGCCCAATGTCAGTACCACTGCCGATATCAACAAAACCACCAATGCTACCTGCCCTCCGCTTCTATCGATAATTTGTTTAGTCATCATAATATCTAGATAAAATTTTAATCAATTCTTGTGGCATATTAAAGAGGAAATCGGGACGGTAATTAATTACGACCGCAGGACGCGTATTGTTCCATGAGAGGTTCGGTGCTACAAACCCCCGGTTGATAGTAATACTATTACCATACAAACTACCATTAAATACTACTTGATTATCCGTATCATTTGTAATTCTAATACTTCCATCGGCAACATATATCCCATCGACTCTATTTACACCGGGAAATGCATCAAAATTTATATTTCCACTTACAACAACAATCAGGTAATCATTTGTACCCACCTGCTTGTTGGTATTTATCCGTAGATCACCCGAAATAAAATAGACTCCAAAATTCCCTAAATTGCTTAAATCTTGATTACCATTTAAAGTTGTACCGATTTTTAGCTTTTTGAAATACTCCGAATAAAACCAATCGTATCCATATGTGTTATCAACGATATTTAGAGTGGCGTAATAATTCCTTGGTGATGTGTGAGTAGTGTGAAAAGGAATATAAGACGAAATGCTTGGAGCCGACACAACCCCATCATTCAAATCCGACCCTCCGTTTGTCCCCAAAGATAAAACAGGTTTGCATTCATCCATGCAAGTTATTGGGGCTTTATTAGTCACCAACGACCAACCAATCACTCCACCACCAACTGCCTGGAACCAAGGTTCCTGATTTTTTTCAGACAAAAACTCTATTCTTGTCGCCGGACTCGATCTATATGGATTAGCAACTTGATTATCAAAAACAACTTGACTCAAACACCTTACTGAAGATACCCCCGTAACCGAATCATAAACTCGCATATTGTTTGGTGCTGAACCATCCAACCCTGAAAAGTCGGCAACGTATGATTTGTGCCATAACAACCTTTGCCCACCATCACTATACTGTGGATTATTATTCATATTATTTACTGACATAGCTTTATCTGCCGCCCCTATACCTGTAAAAACTAAACCATACGAAGATCCATTATTAAATAAAGTTGTATAACCGTTATTGGTCAAACAAGAAGGACCTGCGACTCCACTAACATCAAAGACACTTCCACTAACATTTACTTCGCAATTCCATATCTTATATCTCCTCCCAACACTGGTAAATCCAAAGTTCAAATTGCTAATATCCCGCGCAGACACCTGAATGTCATATACAGCTGTCAAATAATTCGTTTCAAACTTAACCGGTACAATAACACTTCTTATTTGGCCATTAACGGAAGTTGTCACACCGGAAACAGTTACTCCACTTGTATTGCCGCTAGTAGTAACAGCACCAACTGTAGTATTTGACATCAAAGGCACGTTTATTACTACGTTGTTAGCACCACTAACTAATCTCATGCTAACCAAATTTACATCACCACCTCCGTCAGGATCACTTATATTCAGTACAAATTTACCCCACCTTTCAGTAGCGTCTGTTTGATTCAATCTTTTATCACAAATATGGTTACCAGGACCACCAGTGAATGTCTCGGCTATTAGTTCTGTATTCGCCAGATTCAACAACCTGAAACTGTTAAATACTGGAGGTCTTGGGTTAGGGATACACCTTTGAAGTCTAATATTACTAAACCTGGAGCCAGAAGCCCGAACACCCCAGCAATCCTGACCACCATCACTTTTCAAAGACACGTCTAAATATGGCTGATATAACTTAACAGCAAGGGACTTGCTTTTATAGTCACTCACACTATCAGACACCCGATACCAATCTGTTACTCTCGCTCCGGATTCTAATTTCATATAAGGGTACTGTTTTGCCTCACAACCACTTTCACTGTGATACCACCTGGATCCCACGCCCCATGTTGTAAGCAAATAAGTATCTCCTGTCACTAAATTTGGGATTCGCGCAGTAATTTCATACTTGCTCTTTGACACCTCGCTTGAGTTACCCCTCGGATACACGGTTCCCCAGGGATTGTCGATTACCGGATCCCCCCTCACAGTAGACCAATTCCACAACCATGGATCTTGAGGTCTAAAATCAGGATTTAAAAAATCAATATTTAAGTATCCTGAGGGAGTAGTTCCAACCGGGCACCCACCTTCCGGCGGGTCAACCTGACCGTACAACGTCAATGTCCTGTTTGGAGCTCTACCCAATATCTGTCTCATATAATCATACCCGGTATAAGCATAACGGATTCCGGACGCCTGATCGCAACAAGGCAGACTCCAAGCTCCACCTGGGTCACAATTGTCACTATGAGAACCATAATAACCATCATAAAAAGAATAAGTACCTGGAGCCATTCCTTCAGTCATTAAATAATTAGTGGCTTCCCTCACTTTGGTGTTATACCAGGTATGACCAACAGGTGCTGCTGTTGTAATACTCGAAACCCGATGAACAGTAGAAAACCCATGAGCTCTATGAGTAAAACTACTTGGACCATTAACATAGTAATCTATTCCTTGATGAATACATTCACAGGATTCATCTTTCCCCGGCATTCCACACCAACCCGGATGCTGAAAAGCTCTAATAGGCACAGCCGTCCCAATTTCCGCTTGAAGAGGAACATCAATGTTAATCCAGGAATCACAAGATTCTAAATCTCCGAGAGAACAATATGGATTTGGTCGAATAGTTGGCTCAGGTGTCGGCATTATCACCGATGTAGGGAAACCGGGAACGGGTGTTGAAGTTGGTAATGGTGCAGTAGCAGTACAAGTCAATACTCCTGGAGCTGTCGCATAATAACCTGAGGGACATAAATTTTTACCATACTGACTCGGACAATCTCCTCCCATACTGCACGGTGCTTCTCTTCCACTTCCGTCTAGAGCACAACACGTCTTGTATCTATTTCCAAACCAACACGACGGGCTTGCTCCAGCAACTCCTGAACAATGGCCAGCAATAATGTTACCACCTTGGCAACAATCCTGATTAAAACAATTACTTGTACATTGAGTAAAAGTAATTGCGTTATAACAATATTGTTTACACCCATCAGTTGTAAAATATTTGCAAAATTCTGTAGGAAATATTGTAATACACGTTTCTCTTGTTCCCAAACAACACTTTGTTTCCGCCCTTGTCCATGCGGGGCTACTAGGACCAGTACAGGTAACCTGACCTGTGCCATCACAATATTGATTTGGAATAATACTTGAACAATTCTCACAGGTTAAAGCATTCGATACTTCAGGAAAAATCATAAATACTATAAACGAAGCCAAAAGAAATTTTATCGTTCTCGTCATTTGATATTGCTCTTTAAAACCACAAATCTGTCATTTTTCTTTAATAAATAATTAGACACATCTCCATATTTATTATCACTACCCAAATAATTAAGGACTAAAGATCTGCCTTCATCGTCATTACCAAAGCCCTCTACCAATCGGTTTCCAAATTTTGTTGTATTAGCCTTGACAACATTACCTGGATTAAACACTGCCATATTTACTCCATTTTCTTGGGAAAACAAGGCTATGCCCTCTAATGGACGATATTCCCAACCTCCTAATGACGAATTAACTAAAATCCTATTATTTTTATTGTCTTCGAGATATTGTTTTACAACCAACGCCACAGCTCCATCTCTCTCTACCCATTCTATTTTTGTTTTTTCATCCGGATTTATTGGCAATAGTAATTTACCCTTATTTTCTTCTTCCTCCAGCATTTTTCTTGCTTTATCAATAGATACATAGACAAAATCATTACCAACTTCCAAGTCAACCATATCCTCAAATTTTCCACCAATAATCGGCAACTTTAGCAATAAATTCAAACCGCTGCTTCTTATTAAGAAAAAACCGCCTAATGCCAAAACTACAACCAAAACAATAACCCCAATCCTAATTTTCATTAAGAAAATAATAGACGAGTTGTATTACTATTACAAGCCCTTGATCGTTAATATTATGGAATCCTTGTCACAAATCGACCATTATACATCAGCATACCATCCGTAGCTTTTTTATGTTTTCCTGTTTCAGTATTTGCAGCAAAAATTAAAATATTATTGCCATCTTCATCCGGTTTAACATTCTCCATCAATACTGAACCAAATTCCGGTACCAACAAGGGATTTCCTGATACATTTACCTTCTCGGGGCTGTTAGCAACAATAAAATAACCACCCGGTAAATCTAATGTAACCATGCCCGGTAAAAATGTCTTAATCATGCCTAAGATTGTAGTCTGATAAACGTTATTATCAACAGTTCCTTTTATATAAATTGCATCGGCATAATCGACATCGGGCTTTGTGTAAATTATCAACTCGCTGCTATCATCAACCAGCATCGGACAAGCAAATTTTCTAGCATTTTCAGGTAAATTTAAAAGTTCAACTATCCGTTCATCCGGCAATCCAATAAAGTGTTCACCAATTAACACCTCGCCATTTTCTCCCGCCTCACGGACAATTCCAACCTCATCCACCAGTATACTCTTCATATCCTCATACCCTTCCATTCCATGCCACGAACCGCCTGACAAATCAAAATACCCAACATTTTCCCGAACACCATCGGCTTGTGTCATATCAACAGGCACGCTACCTCTAGCATAATCAACCAACCCAGAAACTATTTCTGGTTTTAAATCTCTTTCTAATACAACTGGTTGGCATTCCAGCAAAAATGTTCCCGTCTTACCATCATCATTCGTGCCGATAACCATAACACCGGAGGTAATTTCACTGTCTTCGGCTACCACCATATCTCCATCCAAAATCCACATACCATTCTCGTCCTGACGCATCTCTCCATCCACCGTGACTTCTTCCAAAGTCGTCACTACACCCAACTGGTCATGCTTTAATCGGAACATTGACATGTTTTCGCCCTCTTCTTTCATCAGCAACGAAAATAAAGCCCTCCCCTCAGGAGAAGCAACTACTTGTAAGCTATAATCTTGCCCCCAAATAACCTGGCTTTTTTCAAACCAACCACAATCCTGTTCCACTGATATTCCTTCAGTAGTTTTGGTAAAACAAGCAACCTTATCTTCTGTAATCATCAATCCATAGTATTCGGTAGGTGCAATTTGTTCTAATTGACCGTCTTTTTCAACTTGCATGGAATTATTACCTGTCAGCACTAATTCCACCAAATCAGCCTCAAATCCATGTTCCTCGGCGACTTTCGTAAGCTCATTTCTAAAAATTTGCATTTCCTCCCCATAGTCTTCAAGTTCTAATCCTCCCGAAGCCAACACGCTACCCCCAATTCTCCAAAATTTGTCCTGCCATCTAGCCAATCTATCGGCTTCTAAATCCCGAGTGGGTTCTGTGGTAGGGGATACAGAGATAGTAATTTCTGCCTCTGGAGTAGGGGTACTAACCCTAGTAACAATCGGAGTCGGCTCAACAGGAAGTGTTGCTCCTTCCACGGGGTTACACGCAGCCATCGTGCTTGCTATTGCAAAAGCAGCAACTGAACAAGTTAATCTTTCTTTTAAATTATTCATATAAAAAACCGGCCCGAAGGCCGGCACGTAAATGCTTAATTATTAAGTACTATGTTTTCGGCAAAACATTGCTTAAACATTGTGGCATATTATACAAACAACCGTCTACTTTGTCAAATTATAGGTCTAAATATATGCCAAACATATCACACTTGCTGGCACAATACATATTAGTTACACATTATACTCAATATCCTATAGTTAGTTCCTGGTAGTCACCGTTGTGGTAAAAACCTTCCTGGTCGAGTCCCTAACTCGTGTATCATCGCTATTACCAACAAGCGTAAAAGTAAATGTTACCAAGTTTACCGACCCCCCCGATGGGGGATCACAAACGACAAAATCCGCACATGTGGCAACTCTTACGTCGTTACTGCTGGTTAAGCGCACTTCCTCAGCCGACGTAGAAGCAATTCTATTAGTAGTTACACTACAAGAAAGCCGACTGGTGCTACCATTTCTTTTATTTACCAAATCAACATATCCGTTCCCACAAGTTATCCCGTCAGGTTTAGCGTTCATCACATTCTTTCTCAATTCAGCAATAGCATAACTACCATTTTGCTGTACTTTATCGGCAAAAACTACCTGATTTTTTGCTTTCATACTATCCAGCATCGTCCCCGTAATTGCTACCAAAATCAAAGAAATAATTGCCAAAGCTATTAAAATTTCAATAAAAGTAAATCCTAACTGCTTTTTATTCACTGGATAAATAACCTCCTTAGTTCTACCTTCTGGTTATCACCAGAATCAATATTTATTTCTATCAATATCTCCTTGCAAACTTGCGGATTAGAACACTTGTTATCGCTGCCCAAGGTAATCGAATAGCCATAACCTTCTTCAGTACCCGATCTTGTAGTCATAGTCCAAAAACTATTTGGACTATTCTCCTTTTCGCTAACCATTCTGTCCATCAGCTTTTCGGCCACATACACCGCTTTTTTCCTATCCACACTTTTATTTCTTGCCCCAAAAGAACTCACCAGCAAAGCCACCACCCCCGACAATACCAGTACTACTACCGCCACCGAAAACAACATTTCTATCATGCTCTGACCACGCTTGCCTTTCATTAATTAAGATTATCACAAACTAGCGCTTCTATTACATTTCTGAAATAATACCCGATTTACTAATTCTTATCTTTGTTCCACCCACAATGCTCAACTCCGGAGAAGAAAAATCAATAGTAATATCGGCTGCTGATCCAATTTTATAATCAGAACCAAGCAATTTTCCCGTCACCGGAGCAAATCTTATCGTACCTGACGGTACAACTGTTATTCCATCTTCTACGACCTTCACATTAAAATATTCCTGAACATCAGCACCATATAACGCCCTTGCCCTCATCATACCACCCGATATAGTCACCTCCACTGCAGTCAAATTACCATCATCTTTGGGAGTCTGCAATGTCACTGCATAATTTCTAGCCAGCCTTAATTGGATTATAGTTTTTTCTACTGAAGAAGTAAATTTTTGTTGGGCATTGAATCTATTTATAAACACCACTGCCCCTCCGGCCAACAATCCCATCACTGCAATCATCACAATTAACTCAATCAAGCTAAATCCTTTTTTATATCCCATTAAGGATTAATAACCCGATAATTATAGCTGCCGCTACACATCGAAGACGGCGCCACTCCGGTCCCTTCCAAAAGAGCACACACCTCGTAGGTGTAGTTCGTTATTCTTCTATAGCCATAATTAGCTCCTGTTTTTGGATCTGTTGGTTGAGCCTGTAAAAAATTACCAGTAACCAGCACACCAATACTTGTTGGATACACGTTGGTACTACTTTGCTGCCTATAGCTTTCTAACGCAATTCTAATTTTTTCCAAGTCCGCCATCCTCCGGCTGTCTCGGGCTCTCCTGTTCGTCCCGCCAAAATTGACCACCGCCAATGCAGTTATCACGGCAATTATTGTTATAGCAACTATTAGTTCGATTAGTGTAAAACCTCTATTTTTCATACTCATTGGACATTTTTGGCACAATAATAACCTCCTGCACCAGTACTAACAAAGCTATTGCATAATCTATTTGTAGAATTGCCGGTAGCCTCATCTAATAATGCACAGACACAATATCCGCCAGCCACAGGAATATTGGGAGTATAAGTATACCCAAAACCGGCAACTCCATCCTTCGGATCTACGGGGAACACTTGTAAAACAACATCACCAGTACCCGACGTCCAGGTTCCCGCAGAACCCGGATAAGCGTAGCTTGTCTGAGAATAGTATTGTTCCGCTGCCTTGTGAATCATATTTATATCTTCCTTCCGCCTGGCGTCTCTGGCTTTCTTCTGGGCTCCGGAATAGGAGACCGAAGCTACCGCCACCAATATTCCGATAATCGAAATACTGACCAATAACTCAAAAAGTGTAAATCCTGCCTGCCGAATGGCATGGCCTCTAATTTTATTGTTCATATTTTTCATAAATTTTAATTAGCACAAATCATATAATATGTTGGTGCAATGGTAGTCTCCCCGCATTTAGTTTGTGATGCCGTGTTATCCTCAACTCGGCCAGACTCAGTTTCGACTCTCAACCTAAATTTATCTCTATCTCCACTTACCCAATAATCAAATTCAAAACCAATATTTTCGAGATTTGGCATGTATGTACTCAAATAATTGCTTAGTAATACCTGTCCATTTTGGTTATAAGTAATCGCAGCAATAGGTGGATCAAAAGGATATTGTCCATGATCATTATAATAAAGCCTCAAGGCACTCTTAACAGAATCCAAATCCTGCTTCTTTTGGGCATCCCGCGCCCTCTCCCTGGCACCCATCAAATTTGGCAGCAGTATTGCTGCCAGCGTAGCAATAATTCCAATTGCCACTAATAGTTCTACCAAAGTAAACCCTTTTTTAGTCATTAAAATCTCCTGGTCCCGCATTCGGGCTGTAAATTACATAATTATAATCAGTGCCACTTTCACAAGTATATGGACCGCCAAAACTTTCATCATTCACATTTTCCAGCTTGGCGTACAAAGCCATCTTCTTGATTGGGTCATCAACAGCATCCCTGCTAATTTCATAGCAATATTGTGGATGTGCTGGGTAACTTTTCTCATGTGGCATACCTTTAAAGTAAATATACCCGTCACCTCCAATGAAATCTCTTCCTTCCCAAAGCGAATTTATTTGCTCACTTCCTATATCACTTTCAGGATCTGGGAACTCTCCATAATCGCTGTAATAAAGTATTAGTGCCTTGTAAACACCGTTTAGGTCTCCCTTTCTCTGCACATCCCGGGACCTCATTCTAGCCGTATTAAACTGCGATACGGTGATCACTGTCAAAATAGATATGATAGCAATTACTACCAAAAGCTCTACTAACGTAAAACCTGCCTGCCGGCAGGCACGGCCTCTTGCTTGTTTTTTCATTATTAATTTAATCATACATTTTTTGTTCCATTTTTTCATACGTTAAGGATCAAAACTTTCTTTTGAACACCTTGCCACCTGACAATCTGGAATGCAATTTGTTAAATAACAATTAGGACCAACACAACCGGATGAAATTGACTGACAATTTAAGTCGACATACACACAGTTATACGATCCCGGACCATCATTTTGATAACAAGCTGGGTGTACCCATTTGTCATACCAGTTAACATTAGTACTCGACACTCCATAATTAACATCTTGATTCGTTGCTTCATCAGAAAGTCTAAACTCGCGGCTATACCAACCTTCAGGAATATCAGAATCATTCCGATTACCCAACTGTGCAAAAGCCTTGTACCACTTTGGGCAATCACTAGAATCAACAGAAATCTTGTAGGGGACCCCATCCGGTTGGCACGGCCAAGGACTTAACCACGGGAAGCCCGCAACGGCCGTATTACACCTATCTGTTTGGTGAAGTCTCCACGAATTGTAAATTAAATCTTGGCTTGGATAGCAACCTTTATCATTGTAGTACTCCTCAAACGCTACCTTTATCCTTGCCAAGTCCTTCTTTTTCCGAGCATCATAACCTTTATCAACTTGTGACCCAGGATTAAAAGTCCCATACATTATCGCTCCCAAAATTGCCACTAAGGCAATTACTATCAATACTTCGACTAAACTAAAGCCTTTTTTTCTTTGATAATTTAGATTCAACCTATCCATTGTCTAAATAAATCTATCACAAAATCACCAAACCACCAAGCTATCAAAGTCCCAAGTAGCAAAAATGGACCAAACGGTACCAAAGTCTTCCTCCTCACTCTTCCCCTCGCCATTAAATATAACCCCACCACCGCCCCAAAAATAAACGCCCCATAAGAACCCACCACAATTTTTGGCCAACCCAACAGCACTCCCATAAAAAAAGCCAACTTAACATCTCCCAAACCCATACCCTTACCCCTGGTCAAAACGTTTAAAATCCCCAAAAACCCTGCCGCTCCCACCGTCGTCCACAGATACTCAGTTGGACCAACAAATAAACTACCATTAACAAAATTCAACACCACCGCTGACAAAAATAAGATCAATGTCGAAAAATCCGGCAATACCATATAATAAAAATCAAACACCGCCGAAAACACCATAAAAGTAATAATCAAAAATGACAAAAATAACTCTCCCGGAATTAAACTTGAAATATTAAACTGCCCCAAAAATAAAAATCCTGTCAGCAGTTCCACAATAGGGTAGGTGAGTGGTAGTTTTTTTCTACAGCACCTGGTTTTCCCTCCTTGTAACAACCAGGATACCACCGGAATATTTTCCCAAACCTTCAATCTTTCCCCGCAATAATCACAATAACTAAATTTTTCTTCCTTAACCTTCGGTTTATTTTTTTTTAATCCATAGCTCACCGCCGTACGGTATACCAACATATTTACAAACGATCCAACGCACAAGCCCAAAATAAAAACAAACAAACCCAGAATAATTTCCATGCTTCATTCTAGCTGAATATCGCACTTTCTTCCAACCAAAAACCTCCCGGAAGTCCGGGAGGTTTTAATTAACTTGTACTAATCACTAAGGCACACATTTAAATAAAGAAGTAGCCGTATCCTGGAAAGTATATGTCGCTAAAGGATTACCACTAGTATCAAAGGAACCAGCCGGCGCATCGGCAATGCCTGTGGGAGTACCATTTGCATCAAAAGTCAACACCTTTAATCTGTTTGCACTGGTTCTATTAGCTTTTGCCTTTGGTACGTGACAAACATAAATCGAATTGTTTTCAGCAGCTCCTGTCTTGTATACAAACAACATATTCAAAAGGTTATAAGTAGTGCCTGCCGGTACCGATGTACCACTATACGTATATCCTTTATTCAAAAACGAAGCTTTTAGCTCATCTGTTGCGATCAATCCTCCTTGATAGTCATAAGTAGTACATGCCGTTTGAGGATCTGCTGTGACAGCATCAGTGCCGCAAAGACCACCACCAATCCTATTGCTAACAGTACCGAAAGCTGTATCAGTCAATAAGGCTGGATTGATTATCATCCATGGATATTTATTTGTATTGGCATAATACCTCTCATAAGCATTTAAAACCTCGCCAGCATCATTCAAAGCATTAGCATCAGCGGCTTTATTCCTCTGTTCTACCGGATTAATAGTTGCCAAAATTCCAACAGCCAAAATAGCAATTAGAGCGATAACGATTAAAAGTTCCACCAGGGTAAAACCCTGCGAATAATTTATTTTCCTTTTCATTTTTTTTTAAACAATTAATAGCTTGTTAATATCATTATTGACTACTAAAATGACGATGTCAAGTTATAAATCGGCATTATTACGGCAATTACCAAAAAAGCCACCCCGATTCCCAAAACTATCATAATCAGAGGCTCCATGGCCGAAGTTAGAGCTTTTACTGACTGCTCAGCCTCCGTCGAAAAATAATCCGACACCTTCATCAAAACTTCGTCCAATTTTCCGGTTGCCTCACCGGTTTCTACCATCTGATTCACAATCGGAGGGAACACACTTGTATCCTCAAACGAATTGGCAATTCCAAAACCTTTTTGAACCCTCTCAGATATTTTCATATATGCCTGGTAGTATTGCTCGTTTCCGGCCACATTAGCCACAATCCTCAATGACTCCACCAATGAAATCCCGGCAGACAACAGCATGGACAACGTTCGAGTAGTATTTGCCATAATCGTCTTTTTAATCAGTTCGCCAACAATCGGAATCTTGAATTTATAAGTATCGATTTTTAGTTTCATGTCCTTATTTTGATAAGCGGTTCTAAAGGCCGAAATCATAGCAAACAAACCCAGAGGTATCAAAAACCAAAACTTCGAAGCTACATTAGAGATTGACATCAATATCTTAGTTGCAGTCGGTAACTCCGCTGTACCAAAATCTTCATACAAAGTCATCAGTTTAGGAATCACCACCACCATCATCAATATCGCCACGGCAATCATTCCAAAGATTACAATGGCTGGATATATCATAGCTCCCTTAACTTTTCCCTGGAATTCATTCTCGTTCTCCAAGCCAATAGCCAGTTTCGACAATACTTCCTCCAAAACTCCTCCCTCCTCACCGGCATTTATCGATGCTACATAAGCTTCACCAAAAACACCTTTATACTTTTCCAAAGCACTTCCCAGCGAATGACCACCACGGACAGTATTTAGCGCATCGTCAATAATTTCATATAGCTGACCGCTCTCATCCGTCTGATTCTTTAACATTGATAAAGCATCAGTCAGGGTCAACCCAGCAGTCATCATCGTTGACAATTGTCTGGTAAATGAAGATACTTTCTTCAAATTTACCCTCCCCAAAACTTTCTTGTTTAATTCATCCAGAGTACCACTCCTCTTTTCTGCCACCGACAACGGTATCAATCCACTACTCTTAATTGACTCCACCACCTCCTTTTTATTGGCCATATCCAACACGCCCTTTATTGTTTTACCACTCCAATCTTTTGCCCTAAAAGCATATTTTGTCATTTTATTCTTACACTTCTTAATTTACTCTGTAATTCGGAAGGACGCAAACAATAATCCATTGCCACTTCTTCGCTAACCTCGCCCTGTTTTATTAAAGTGGCCAAATAAGTCTCAAGATTCATCATTCCTGCATCCGAACTGGTCTGAATTATATTGTCTAACATGTGGGTTTTTCCTTCCCGGATAGCATTTTTTACTGCCGGTGTGGCAAACATCAACTCAAAGGCCGGTATCAAACCACCGCTAAGACGGGGGAGTAGTCTCTGGGAGATAACCGCGGTAATCACAGACGCCAACTGCACTCTCACCTGACCTTTTGCCCCTTCAGGGAACACATCTATAATTCTGTCAATCGTTTGTGCTGCTGAATTTGTGTGCAAAGTAGAGAACACCAAATGCCCTGTTTCAGCCACTGTTAACGCCGAAGATATTGTCTCCAAATCCCTCATTTCTCCGACAAACACAACGTTGGGATCCTGCCTTAAACAAGATCTCAGGGCCAGATCAAAAGATACCGTATCGGACCCCAGCTCTCTTTGGGAAATCAGAGCTTTCTGTGGCTTAATAACATATTCAATTGGATCTTCTATCGTCACCATGTGACAGTTTCTGCTCTTATTCACCTCATTTAACATTGAAGCCACTGTTGTTGACTTTCCTTGGCCAGTCGGTCCGGTAACCAAGACAAACCCCTGTTTCAACTTAATAAACGAATTAAAGCTTTTTGGGAGATTAAGTTGTTCAAAGCTTGGAATAGAAGTCGATACCAATCTTAAAGCACACGACAACTTGTTTAACTGGTAATAAACGTTAGCCCTCAATCTCGTTTCTTCAACAGCTACCGACAAATCAAATTCTCGATTTTGTATTATCCGCTTTTTCTGCTCCTCATTTAACATTGAAAATATCATCTCCTCCATTTCCTGACTATTCTCGGTTGCTGAAAAGCTTGAAACCTCGCGAAGCTCTCCGTTGATCCTAATTTTTGGAATTTCTCCAACAGTCAAATGGATATCCGAAGCCTTGTTGGCTACAGCCATTTTTATTAGCTCTCTTATTTTTGTGTTCATATTATTTTTTTAATATTGCGCCACCCTTACGACCTCCTCCATGGTCGTAACACCTTCTAATACTTTAACGTATCCATCTTGTTTCATAGTCATCATTCCTTCTTCCATGGCCAATCTCTGAACATCTGATGCTGCCGCCTTTTCGATTATCAACTTGCTAATCTTCTCTGTAACTGGCATTACCTCATAAATAGCCACTCTTCCAAAATAACCGGTGTTATTGCACTTATCGCAACCCACCACCTTAGGCATAGTTAGTTTTTTGCCATCCTTCTTCCACTTATCTTCAATCATGTTATAAACCGGCCCAAGTGTTTTTTTAAATTCTTCCTCCTGGTCCTTTGATATTTCTTCCTGAGCCACACAATTCTGGCAAACTCTTCTTAGTACTCTCTGGCCAACCACACAGTTCAGTGAGGACACCAATAAAAATGGTTCCACACCCATATCTAATAGTCTGGGCGGTACTCCGGCGGCATCGTTAGTATGCAAAGTTGAAAACACCAAATGGCCTGTTAGAGCAGCATTTACAGCCAACTCAGCGGTCTCTGTGTCTCTAATTTCGCCGACCATAATAACATCAGGATCCTGTCTCAAAAACGATCTCAACGCTGAAGCAAATGACAATCCGGCTTGAACATTCACCTGAACCTGATTAACTCCTTTCATTTGATATTCGACCGGGTCCTCAATGGTTACAACATTTACCTTTACGGTCGACACTATGTCTAAAATAGAATATAAAGTTGTAGTTTTTCCGGAACCAGTAGGTCCGCAAACAATAATAATTCCATGCGGTCTCAAAATACTCTGAGATAAATTTTTCAAAGCCAAGCCTCTCAAACCCAACTCAGGTAACGTTGGCACTTTTTGGGATTTTTTCAACAATCTCATCACCACTTTCTCTCCATATGTTGCTGGCAAGGTTGATACCCGCAAATCTACATCATTCCCATCCCAGGAAAAGAAAAACCTTCCGTCCTGAGGGACCCTTTTTTCGTCAATCTTTAAATCAGACAATATTTTTATTCTCGACACCACCGCCTCCTGAACATTTCTCGGCAGTAAATATTTTTCAGTTAAAATACCATCGATTCTGTATCTAACCCTGACATTATCCTCTTGGGGCTCAATATGAATATCGGAAGCCCGTGCCTTGACTGCATACTCCAAAACAGTTTCCACAATTTTGGCCACCGGTGCCTCTGACGACACCTTTTTTTGGGTTTCTTCAATAATCCCTCTTTCCTTTTCCTGTTCATCCAAAGCCCTGGACACCTCAGAAGTAATACCTTTTTCCCTTTCATACTTCTCCCTGGTAAACGATCCGATCTGTTTTTCGGTTGATATTGACGAAATCACCCTAAAACCCGTCTTTTTCTCAATAAAATCAATCGTCTCCAAATCTAACGGATTTGCCATTGCTACCGATATTGTCTTGGTCTTGGTGTCAAGTTTATAGGGAAATACTTTATATTTTTTTGCAACACCCTCGGGTACCAGCGACAGTGCTTCCGGCGAAAAACCAATTGCATCTAAATCAACATAAGGAATTCTCAAAAAATCTGCCTTTGCCTGAACAAATTCAGTATCGCTCACCAATCTCAGAGATTTGATAATTTCTTCTTCAGCCTCACCGGTTTTCAACTGCCTCAATTGAATTTCCTTTGCTTTTTCCTCATCAATCAGGCTTTTGGCCGTCAACACCTCCGTAAGGTTCTTATACCTTTTTTGGGCAGTATCATTCATAATAACAACATATTACAGTTTTCTCACAACCTTGACAACAACCGATCAATTTCCAGCCACACTAATAATTTCAAATAACCAAAAGAAGACAGAAGACGAAATCTCCAACCTCTGCCGTCCTCTAAATAATTTGCCCTCAGACAACAACCCCGACATATTAACCATCGGCCAATCTTCAGGGTGGGGAATTGACGTCGTCCGAAAAATCAAGAACTTTTTGTCACAAAAACCCCTAACCCATCACAACAAAATTATACTTATCCATCAAGCCCAAAATCTAAATACCGAGTCTCAAAACGCCCTCCTCAAAACTCTAGAGGAACCGGGTCCCGACAATTATTTTATCCTGACAGCACCAAACTTATCCTCCCTGCTTGCCACTATTATCTCTCGGGTAAAAATAGTTAAGGTTCAACAACAAGTTTCTGCACCTTCAGAAAATTTGCTTCTTATTACAGGGAACCCAAAAACGGATTTATTGAAATCAGAACAAATCACTCAAAACAAAAATATGGTTTTAAATATTTTGGAAGACCAATTGCTTTTGCAAAAACAACTCTTAATAAAAAACCCTACCCTCCAAAACTCCCAAAACATCAACAAGATAATAAAAACCATCTCCATGATCAAGCACAATGTCGATCCCAAATCAGCCCTTGACTATTATTTCCTTTACTAAGGTATTATTAAGAAGTAATTGTAATTTTCCAATAACCGCATTTTCCCCTCACACTTTAAAAAAAATGCTATAATCAACTCAAATGTTTTCGCCTTTGTTTACCATCAATAATCAAATTCTAAAAAACATTGCCACCATTGAAAGGGCTAAAGCAATTATTGATGAAGCGCCTCTGATACCTGCCTACGAAAAACAATTTCAACAGGAAGCCATGGTTAGAACCGTCCACTTTGGCACCCGGATCGAAGGTAACGACTTGACTATTCAGGAAGTTGCCAAGCTAGTCGAAGGTCAAAAAATTACCGCCACTGAAAGGGATATACAGGAAGTCATAAACTACCGAAATGTTATGAGTTACCTGGAAGAACTCTGGTCTCTTTATGATGCCGCCATGCCTCTCCCCGAAGAAAAAGCTGTTCCTCATACCAAAGAAGATGAAAAACGTCCCTTTTTCTACAGTGAAACTATTATCAAAAGAATCCATGAATTAACCACTACCAAAATTATCCCCGAATCCGAGGTTGGCAAATACCGCCATCAACAAGTTGTTCTAAAAAATACCCGTACCGGTGAAATTGCCCATCGTCCGCCACCAGCCATCGAAGTACCATATTTAACCGTTGATTTTTTGGATTGGTTAAACCATCCTTCATCCCGGGAAATCCACCCATCGATCAGGTCAGCTATCGCTCAATATGTCATGGTTGCCATCCACCCCTTTATCGAAGGCAATGGCCGCGTCAGCCGGGCGTTTGCCCTCTTACCGCTTTATGTTGAGGGCTACGACATCCGCCGGCTTTTTTCCCTGGAAGAATACTTTGACCGTAACGCCGAAACTTATTACAACACAATTCAGCAAACGCACAACCACTCCTCAGAGATCTTTAAGCGCGATCTTACAGCCTGGATTGCCTATTTTACTGAAGCCCTGGCAATTGAACTCAGCCGTGTCAAGGAAAAGGTCCAATCGCTCTCCAGAGACATTAAATTCAAACAAAAACTCGGTGGCAAACAGGTCCATCTTTCCGAACGTCAAATAAAATTAGTCGAATATATGCAACAATTCGGCGGACTCCGCATGCCCGATGCCCAGCAATTGCTACCCATGGTCTCAGACGATACCATCTGGCGTGACCTCAAAAAACTTATAGACGACAAAGTTGTAGAAAAACGGGGTTCTACCAAAGGTGCCTACTACTGTCTTGCCAACGTCTAGTAAAATAAATCATGATTACCCTCAAAGACATTGATCTGAGAAAAATCTCAACTGAAGAACTGGGTGAAATCCTAATCGAAGCCAAAAAAGCCTACTACACCAGCAGCAAACCTATCATGGATGATCACACCTACGACACCCTTGAAGAGGTTTTGCGGCAAAAAAACCCTCATCACCGGATTTTTTCCAAAGTCGGTACACCCAATTTTGACACCGGCTTCACCAAAAAGAGACATCTCATGCCCATGGGTTCTCAAAACAAAGTCAGCAATTTTTCTGACTTGCAACGCTATTTTCGACTTAAAAACATCCCTCCACAAACCGATTTTTTAGTCCAACCAAAATGCGACGGCATTTCTCTTGAAATCGAATATCAACAGGGTAGGGTAGTCGATGCTATCACCCGTGGGGATGGGAAAATCGGCGATGTCATCACTCAAAATGTTGTTAAGATGAAAAATTTTCGCTCCAAACTAAATCAGGAGTTTACCGGTTCTGTCCGCTGCGAACTACTAGTTACTTTCCGTGATTTTGCCAAATTAAATGAGCTCTCAGATGAAAATTACAGCAATCCGCGCAACGCAGCTTCCGGGATTTCCCAACGGCTTGACAGTAAATATAGTCAACTTTGCACTCTTATGGCAGTTGATTTAACAAGTTTTGACAATGGACTCGGTACGGAAAAAGAAAAAATGGAATATCTAAATAAGTTGGGGATAGTTACTGTCGAAAATAATTTCTGCCCGAATTTACCAAGAGTCGAAAAGATATTTTCTGAATTCATGGATCAAAAAAGACTAAACTACCCATTCGAAATCGATGGTTTAGTAGTAAAAATTAACGACCTCCAACTTCAGCAGGATCTAGGCTTTCACAACAACCGTCCCAAAGGACAGGTTGCCTACAAATTCCCACCCAACACCGATCAAACCCGGATTTTAAATATTATCTGGCAAACCGGCCCCATGGGCTCCGTTACTCCGGTAGCCAAAGTTGAACCGGTTATAATTTCCGGTGCCACCATTACTTACGCCTCTCTTGCTAACTACGACCTTGTCAAACAAAAGAACATCAATATTGGCGATATCGTCGAGGTCAGCCGTCGGGGAGATGTGATCCCTTACGTCGAAAAAGTTATCAATAAACTGACTCCAAACCACGCGCTGCCACCAAAAAACTGTCCTTCCTGCAAAACACCTCTCCAAATTAGTGACAAAAACATTTCTTGTCCCAATATGTCTAATTGCCCGGCTCAAATTCTTGGTAGTCTCAATCTTTTTTTAAAAACACTCGATATCAAAAATATTTCGGGAAAAACCATCCAAAAACTCTACGAAATCGGTAAAGTCCGGCTACCCGGCGATTTTTACAATTTAAAAGTCGAAGATTTTGTCGGACTTGAGGGTTTAGGGGAAAAATCCGGCTCCAACATAGTCCGGGAAATCCAGGCCAAAAAACAACTTACCTTAAAACAAATCCTGGATGCCGCTGCCATACCCAACTTTAGTTCTCAAAGAATCCAACAGTTAATATCTTCCGGCTTCGACACACCCCAAAAGATACTAAACTTAACAGTTTCCGATCTGGAATCGCTTCCCGGAATTAAATCAACCCTGGCTCAAAAAATTGCCGAGGGAATCAACACCCGGCGTGAAGTTATCCTCTCCTTGCTTGCCAAAGTACAACTAAAAGTAGAACCAAAACAAAACATCCTAAGTGGAAAAACTTTTGTTATCACCGGCAGCCTCTCCCGTCCCCGAAAGGACATCCAAAACGACATCGAAAACCGCGGCGGTAAGGTATCATCCTCCGTTTCTTCATCCACAGACTATCTTGTCGCCAACAGTAATGATTCCAACTCCAGTAAATTCCAAACCGCCCAAAAACTCAGTATCCCGGTTATCAACGAAGAACAACTTAATAACTTAATGTCACAATAAAATATGATATTTAAAGATCAAAACGAAACCGCTCGACTTATTGCAGACAAGATAAAAGACGAATTAAGTTTGACCAAGGAGAATTCTATATTGGGCTATATCAATCCTGATTCCAAAAATTTCTGTAAGACAATAACAAACCACCTAAAACTCCAATCACATTATCTTCCTCAAATTTTTTCTAAAAAATCTACTGCTGACATTCGATATTTTTTAATCATCGACAACGGTGACACTAGGGGACAGGAATACAATGAATTCACTGACCTGATCCACAAAACTTTTCCATCTTGTCAAATAATTATTGCCACCCCAGTAATCCCACAATCAGAAGAAAATATTCTCAAAGACTGTTCTGACCGGTTGTTGTTTCTCCATATTGAACCGCTTTTTTTCTCCATGTCACAGTTTTATGAAACCCAAAAATAAACACATCTGTTACACATTAGCAATCATATGCGTAGACTGCTAAACACCATCTGTTTTCTGATTTTCCCAAACCTTAGGAATAATGTATATCATTATGTATCAATAGGCAACTTTATATTCTTATTTAAATCTTTATATATCAGTTTCTTTATTAACAACCAAACTGTAAAATAAGCCATGAAACTAATAGCCGGATTGGGCAATCCTGATAAACAATACCAAAACACCCGTCATAACTTAGGCCAAACAATTGTCAAAAATTTAGCCGCAAAACTCAATATTAATTTTAACGACCACCCCAAGCTCTATACCGCCATTACCCAAACAACAGGGCAGGGGAGTGGCGAAAAAGTTCTACTATGCTACCCGCATGTTTACATGAATAATTCAGGCGTGGCCATCAAGGCAATTTCAGACTATTACAAAATATCATCTGAAAATATTTACGTCATCCACGATGATTTGGATTTGGGGGTGGGGGAGTATAAATTACAATTTGATCGGGGTCCGGCTGGCCACAATGGCATTCAGTCGGTCATCGATCACTTAAGCTCACAACAATTTCATCGTTTCCGTGTTGGTATTGGTCACCCACAGGACCAGACGCCCGTTGAGAAGTATGTTCTTTTACCCTTCCTGCCGGAAGAAAGAGTTATAATAGACTCCACCATTGACAAAGTAATTAGTGAGTTGGAAAACTTAATCTAAGGGCCGTTAGCTCAGTTGGCTAGAGCGCACCCTTCGCATGGGTGAGGTCG
>CAZFAI010000009.1:17146-23323 GCA_964516555.1 uncultured Gammaproteobacteria bacterium | reverse complement strand
TTCAACGCCACCCTTCCAAGGTGAAAAGACGGGTTCGACTCCCGTATCCCGCTCCAGACGGGAGTCTCGGTTTATCAAAGTCGAGAATTTCCCGATACAACGGGCTTAATTCATGATTCAATGTACCGTTATAGTCCCAAGCCATTCCAGAGGGGAAGATTGAACCAAGAAGCACTTTAGCCTGGGGTAGATTTGAATGTTTGTACGATTCTCCTAAATCTGCCAGTAGCGTTCTCATAAAGTCAGTTACTTTGTCGATATTGTATTTTTCAATTAATGAGTCATCTTTGACGATTTGAGCTTTTGTCATTTTATCCTCAATAATGCTGTTTTGTTCCTTAAAGATTTCATCGGAATAAATACCCGATAGGTTTTTCTCAACCAACTGTCGCCGCATTTCTTGCAAGCTGACTATTCCGGCATCAGCCTTGTCTTTCATAAGTTTCAGACGGGCGTATCGTTCGTGATAGACCTTATACATACGAAGAATGAATAGATTTAACGCTTCCGGTTTGGGAGTAACCCGCTTTAGCAGTTCAACTAAAGCACTATCCAGTATTTCCACCTTAATGGATTTAGTGCATCCGCCGGAACAGCGGTAATATGGATAGCGGCCACTACGACCACGACTCCAACCACCGGTTAAACCAATATTGCAGACACCACATTTAACAATTCTCCTCAAGGGAAAATCATCAGTCTCACGCGTTCTTCTTACCAATACCACGTCATTTACTCTACGGCCGTCCAGGATAGCTTGGACTTTGTAAAATTGTTCTAAAGTGATCATTGGCACATGTTGACCTTTAATCTCGTCAGGATAGGTCTTGGAAGTCAACATACCGGCATAAAATTTCAGCCTAAAGATACGAGCAGCTGTCTGAGTTCTGATTTTATAGCTTCGACCTCCGTGGGTTTCTGTTAAGCCGCTCTCGGTCATAATTCTGGCTATTTGTGATAGGCTGGTCTTACCAGCTGCCATAATATCCCAGGCATTTTTGACTTTATCCCAAGCCTCAGGATCTTTAACTGCAAAGCCCATATCAAACTTATATCCCAGCGGTGCTTTACCACTAATAAGGCCGGATTTATATCGTGCCCGCAGTCCGTTTCTGGCTCTCTCACTTCGGATATCATTATCGAGTTGAGCAAACCCAGCCAGAATTGTCTCAACCAGCTTTTCGGTAGGGCTGTCACCCGTGGGTTCTGTTGAAGAAATAATCGTTATACCGCATTCGCCTAGTTTTTTGCGAATAGCTAGATAGTCAGCAGTTTGGCGGGAAATACGATCTAAGCGATATACAAAGAGCGCTTGAATTTTGTGCTTGTTTTTTCGAGCGTATTCAAGCAGACTGATGAGGATAGGACGACCTAGAATGCTTTTAGCCGACCTACCTTCTTCACGAAATATCTCAACTACTTCATAGCCGCGTTTTTCAGCTTCTTTACGACAAATCCCTTCCTGGGTGTCAAGAGAAAAGTTATCAACTTGCTCTTCGGTGGATACACGTAAATAAATAATCGCTTTCTTTTCGGACGGATCTATTGCTTGAGTTTTTCGTTTCATAACATACCTCCTTTTTCATGCAAAACTTCTCTTAATGTTTGACCGTCAAATAAGGTTCTTTCAAAATCATCCAGCCAAGTAGCCACCAGAAAATCTACATCCGTGGCTATTTCCTTAAGCTGAGCCTCGCTAAATTCTTTAGCTAGATCTCCAAGAGCTTCTTTTACCCTAGCCAAGTCTTTATTTTGCCTCTTCTGTTCTGGAAACATAGTATCCAAAACTTCTGTGACGCTTAGTTGGGATTTAAGCTTATTCGCCTGTTGATCGAATACTTGTACAAAAGGGGCTATAAACTGTTCTCGAGGTAACTGTTGTTGGTATAACTCTAATCCTAAGCTCATGGGCATGTTTTAACTATAAATATATTTATAGTTTATATAAAAATGTTGATAGTGTCAAGAGGTTTGGCCTCAAGTTGTCTTTGCAGAAATGTCTATCCTGGAGTATCATTCAGCCAAGTCAGGAGTTATTAGTTTTTTGATAAAACTGCCCATCATAGGCAGTTATGTTGGAAAATAATCTAGTAATCCAAATCCTTCAAAAACAGCTTTTTTCTCTTGTTTCGTTCCTCTCTCCCTTTACTAGTGTTCTCTCCCAATATATACCAGCCTTATTAGTCCTTTTAGTGTTTTGCGTTGTAGTAACTATCACTTACGCTGTCACCCGTTTGTATATGTTTTGGCGTGAGGCTTGTAAGCCATATATCTTTTTAGAATTAACTTTGCCTTCGGATACTCAGCAAAGCGCTTTTACCACTAACCAGTTGTTTGCTTCCGTTCACGGGTTACTGCGGCAACGCCGGTTGTTGCATAAATGGTTGGACATTACTAAATCTAGTTCCTTTGAGATTGTTTCTACCAAAGACAAAGGTATTCGCTACCTGATGCGTGTACCGGCAGAAGATGCCTATATCGTTAAGAAAAATCTGATTGCGTATCTCCCCAGCATTCAAATCGACGAAGTTTCCGATTACTTTACTGCAAACAAAGAAGCTCAAATATTTCCGATCACCCTGTCACGTTCTTTTATTTTCCCCTTAAAAAAACAGGACAACTTAAAAGAGTACGATCCCATCGCTTACATTACCGGTACGATGACTAAACTAAGCGAGAATGAGCTAGTAGCCATGCAGATGGTGGTTTCTCCAGCTGCTAATAATATCAGGCGTCAGGTGGCAAGAATACGAGGTCTTTTTTTAAGTAAGAAAGATGTATTATCGAGTGCCCAAAGCTCCCAAACCACAAACACTTTATTAGGTATCGTTCGACTAGTGCTTCAAATAACGCTTTTTCCTTTGGGAGTGTTGATTTGGGTATTTAGCGGTGGGAGAGAAGGGCCGGTATTATCAATCGGCTCAGCCGATACGAAGCTGCCGGATACAACTTATCGGGATATTGTAGAAACTCAAATTAAACAAAAAATCGACCAGCAGTTGTTTACTGTTTCGTTTAGACTACTGGCACAATCGACTACCCAACGAAAAACTTACAAAGGGTTTATTGCCGCTTTGTCGCCTTTTACCAATGCCGGTTACCAATCACTTCGGTCTTTGCGGATGCCGCGTTTTGAAGTGATTAATAAGATATATTTATGGTTGTTTAAGTCTAGACTTCACGATGGGATATCGGATATGGTGTTATCTACGAGCGAGTTGTCCGATCTTTATCATTTTCCCTACACCAGCACCACCAAAACGGAAAACATTGCCAAACTTCACAGTAAAGAACTACCAGCGCCGCTATCACTTAAACAAAACAAAGCTTTAGATATCTATTTTGCTAAGAATACCTATGGTGGTACGGAGACACCGATTGGATTAACTGAAGATGAACGCCGAAGGCATGTATATATCTTAGGCGCTACCGGAACCGGTAAATCAACCATGCTGTTATCCATGATTAAGCAGGATATTGATCATAATAAAGGTTTAGCTGTAATTGATCCGCATGGTGATTTAACTGACCAGATTATTTCTGTTATCCCTCACGATCGTATTTCCGATGTTGTTTACTTTAACCCCGACGACATCAGCTACCCTATGGGAATTAACCTTCTGGAACTAACTCCGGGATTGGATTCAGAAGAAGCTATTAGAGAAAAAGAATTCATTGCCGAAAGCATCATTTCCGTTTTTCAAAAGATTTACACCGACAAGTATTCCGGCCCAAGAATGGAATACATCTTGCGAAACACCATCCACACAGCCTTTACTGTGCCTGACGCCACCTTGTTTACCATCTACAAGCTGTTAATCAACACCAGCTTTAGAAAATCAGTGGTTAAAAACCTAACCGATGAAAACTTAAAAGACTTCTGGAAGTATGAATTTGCTAAAGCTGGCGATTACCAAAAGGTAAAGATGATTTCACCGATTACCAACAAGATAGGGCGATTCTTATTCTCTCCCACGGCTAAACGAATTCTTGAGCAGCCAAAATCTACCATTAGTTTTGACTCAATTATCAATGAGGGAAAGATTCTTTTATGTAATCTCTCTAAGGGCAAGATTGGTGAGGATAACTCTAGTGTCTTTGGAGTTTTGGTGATGGCTAAAATCCAATTGGCAGCATTAAAACGGGCCCGGATGAAACAAGAAGATAGAAAAGATTTCTACCTATATGTTGATGAATTCCAAAACTTCGCCACTCCGGCTTTTGCTCAAATCCTTTCGGAAGCCAGGAAATACCGGCTTAATGCCATTCTTGCCCACCAAACTACTTCACAGTTAGAAGAAACTTCACTAGTAAACGTGACCTTGGCCAATACCGGTACGGTAATTTGTTTTAGAACGGCTAATCCTGAAGATGAGCGAGTCATCTTGCCACAATTCAGACCCTATGTTGAGGATGGCGAGATTGCCAGCCTACCTTCTTACCGATTCTATATGCGGCTTGGAGCTATGAACCCGGAGGAGCCGTTTTCCGGGATTACGGTTCCGGTAAAGATTGAATACAGTCAGAACCGAGTCAGTGAAGTGATTGAGTCGTCTCGGAAGTTGTATGCCAAAAAGTACATCGGTTCCATTGAAACAATTACCAAAATCAAAGAAAAATCGGCTTCTAAGAAGATCTATTCTGCGGTGCCATAATTAGCCTACCGGTAGGTTAATTTATTTTTCAGTTTTGATTGATAACACGGGATATTTAATTTTTATTTTCTCCTCTTATTCCTTATATATAAGGGAGAGGAAATGATACAATCATTTCAAGCTGCCCAATATCTATGGACAGTCACAAACTTAAACCAATTCAACTCGATATCCTTCATTACCTCTATCGCTTTCGCTTCTTAACTAGTATTCAACTTTCTAAACTTATCAATCAAACCATTCGCTATACCAACTACCATCTTCAAGTTCTCTCATTTCATAATTACATCGACAAACATTACTCCCGAACACTGGGACTGAGTAACCTACCAGCTGTCTATTATCTATCCTCCGGGAGCATTAAAGTGCTTGAGAATACAGAAGGTTTTGATAAGCGGGCCTTAAAGCGGATTTACAAAGAAAAGGTTCGTTCCCAGCAGTTTATTACCCACACCTCTTTTCTAGCTGAATACTTTCTTTATCTGCGGAGCGAATCAACCAAAACCAACCACACCTTACACTTTTTCACTAAAACCGATTTACTAGCTCATCCCTACTTAATCCACCCCTTACCCGATGCCTATTTTGCCCGGATTGATGAGGCTGGTAATACCAAACGCTATTTTGTCGAGATAGTAGATGATAGCTCACCCCGCTTTGCGCTTCGCAAACGAGTGGAACAATACTGCGACTACATTGACGAGGGAACATTTGAGGAAGTAACCGGTCACGATTTTCCCACTCTTCTTTTTATCTGTCCTAGTGTGGCCAGCATGATTTATATGAAAAAACATATAGGTCGTATCTATGAAGAGACTTCACTGGATCAAGTCGATGTTTACATTGCCACCAAAGAACAAGCATTCACTGGGAAATGGGAAAAGATAGAGGAAGAGGATGAATAGTTTTTATACCAGCCGTGAAGCGAAGAGACCTAACGGCTGGTAGTGTTTAGCCTTGGACAGCTTCAGGGACAATCTCGCTTATACGCTTTTCTCCAAAATACAGATCCCGCTCAATTCCTAATCCAAACTTGCCGTGGTAACTCTCAAGCTCGGCGAGTGAAAAAGAACCCCATTCATCGTTCCAGTCCCCAAATATGGAAACAAAGCCGAAAAACATTCGTGACTCCGGATCGTATTCAGTGGCATACCAGGTGCCGGCACCTGTCGGATTGAAAAACTTGGCAATCACCAGCGGATCTTTGCTGTCTTCTTGCCTGCCGACTGCTTCAAATCTTTTAAGTATTTCCTTGGTTAATAGCTTCACTATTTCTTCACCTCCTTCTGGATCTTCCCGAAAATTTAATTGTTGGGAAGCATGTTCATGCTTCCTTTTATTGCCCTTCGGTCGCAAATTCCCACCTACGCTTCGGTCTTCGGCTTGCGTATGGGCCTCTCACTGGTTGCGACCTCCACCATAATTAGCATTACCGTGAGGCTGATGGTTCTATGCCTGCTGATAATGGCAACTTGAAAATTTTAATAATGCACATCAAATAAATCCATATATAAATATAGTT
>CAZFAI010000009.1:11470-17136 GCA_964516555.1 uncultured Gammaproteobacteria bacterium | reverse complement strand
GGAACCGAAAAGCGGGGTGAAATTTTGCAAGGGCAAGCGTAGCGCAGTTTATTGGAGTGAAACGGAAACCCTTGCAAAAAGAGGGGTAAGACTCCTTCTTATCTCATAAAGAGTATTTAGACGTATAATTCAGCAACTATGAATAAGCTGGCCATTAAACGAGTGTTTATAAGGGACTTGGAAGGGTCTTATTTCAAAATCTGCGGCATTAGTAACCCTCAAGATCGTTTTGGGGAATATTACGTTAAGATCGTATTACCTACTTTTGAACATACGTCTTGGATAGGCCAGGAGCGCGATGACAACTTCAATCCGACAAGTTATGAGGAATACAAAATGAGCATTCAGGAGTTTACCTATCACTACAATGGAGGTGTAGCTCACTACAAAACAACTGATCCGAAATATCTAGATCAGATTAAAGAGCTGCCTTGTTTACAAGAATCTAAAGGCCTAGATTTACTGACGTACACGATATTTTCACTCTCACCCTGGAAGCCTCATGACGCTGAAAACATAGCCGAAACCGACTATGTACTTAAGCATCCATTTAACGAAATGCCTCGGGACATCCAAATTACATTGTCTAACGATCCTGATGTGCGAATGACGAATATCGGGAAAGCAAAAATGCTCACAGTGGATACTTTTCCTTTGAAAGAACCGCGTGTATATATGACGGTCGTGGATAGTGTTCACAGGGAGCGAAGTGACAATCCAATTTTGATAACCCAACTGTATAGACCAACAAATTCTCAAAACAAATAATCGAATCTATATAGGTTCTCGAAAGCATTGGTGTTAATTGCTCGTTTGGTTGTATTCACCCAACGCTTATCTAGTTGACTTTTACCAGGCTATATATAATAATTCTCTCAAGTTTACAAGAACTGCCCCGACAAGGGGCTTTTTTTGTAACTTGAGGCCTGCCCTCATCAGCAAATTATTAATTTGTATATGGAGGTCAGGTTATGAAAAGAAA
The DNA here is from genome assembly GCA_964516555.1 of uncultured Gammaproteobacteria bacterium. GTDB lineage: Bacteria > Patescibacteriota > Microgenomatia > UBA12405 > UBA12405 > CAZFAI01. The sequence continues at coordinate 16,154 of CAZFAI010000009.1, read as the reverse complement.
ATTTATCACACTTGCAGTCTTAGCTGTTTTTGCCCTCTCCCTTGCGTCTCCGGCTTATGCCGCTTCCGCAGACGTTACCAAAATTGAAACCTTCATCAAAAGCGTAATTCAGGTTTTAGTAACTTTAGCCGGACTAGTCGCTGCGGGATTTTTCGTTTGGGGTGGAGTTGGGTATATCACCAGTTCCGGGAATCCAGAAACACTGGAAAGGTCTAAGAAAACGGTGCTTTATTCTGCTATTGGGTTAGCTATCGTCCTGGGAGCTTTCGTTTTGACCAATGTGGTTTCAGATTTGGCCACCGGAGCTTTTGGTGCTGCCCAATAACTGATTTATCGTGTCTTATGAACACTTATGAAATTATTGGTAATAGCAACAACCATACTTATTGGTCTTCTTTCGCCATCGGTAGCACTTGCAGCTTCTGAAACACCTACCGAGGTAACGGCGTTCACTACAGACGCCTTATCTTTAATCACGATTATATCGGCCGCAGCAGCGGCCTTTTTTTTAATCCGCGGTGGTTACATTTACATTACCTCTACTGGCAAACCTGATGCTTTGGAAGATGCCAAGAAAACCATTCGCAATGCGGCTATTGGTCTTGTGGTCGTACTTTCTGCCAGTGCAATCGTTTCACTTTTTCAGGGAGCCTTAGTTGGTGACGTCGGAAACGGCAATGTAGCCAACTTGCCAGTAGCCCAAATTGAGACAGTGACACCAAGTGATGGCTTAACCCAAGTCTTAATAGATGCCGTCAACGGCTTTATCCAAAACATTGTTGAAAGTGCTACTAAACCAATTGTGGACGGGATCATGACTTTTTTGGGTTCCACACCCTCACTTTTGGAAAATGCCACTATCGTTAGATTTTGGCTGATTATGGTTGGCATAGCCGATACCTTGTTTGTGGTCATTGTAGCTTTACTTGGGCTTCAACTAATGAGTGCTTCCACTTTTGGTTTCGAAGAAATAGAATTCAGGCATCTACTCCCTAGAATTGGTTTGGCTTTTTTGGGTACCAATGTTTCACTTTTTTTGGCCGACTATGCCATTAAAGCTAGTAATGCGTTGGTAGCCGGCGTCATTTCTGCAACAGGCGGCTTAAACCACGCCTGGATCAGTAATGCAGTGACTCTTTCCAGCGTTGTAAACGGCACTGCCCCCTTCATTATCCTTATCTTTTTAATGCTTTTTCTGATTGTAGCCATAGTTTTGCTTCTCATGTACATTAGCCGTCTCATCATTATTTCACTGGGTGCGGTTTTAGCTCCCTTCATCTTTCTTCTCTGGACACTGCCCAAAACGGCTACCTTTGCGGAAATGGCCATTAAGGGTTACTTTGTATCCGTCTTTATGATCTTCGTCCATGTAGTCACCATTCAGCTGGCCGGTTCCTTCTTAAGCCTGCCTGAACAAACCAATAATTCTTTCATCTCAATCGCAGTAGCCATAGGATTGCTTTTGACTTTACTCAAAATTCCTTCCTTCATGATGCAGTTGGTACTCTTCTCCCGTAGTGTCGGGGCAGTTAAACACGTCGGTAGCCAGATAACCAATGTCTTGAGTACTGATACTAGTTCTACGGCGAGGAAAGCCGCTCGTAATGTTAAAACGGCCAGAAGGACAGTAAACCTATGAGAACCACTATCATTCCAGCACAAATCACTACCGTTGAAGACAGGATAGCCGGATCCCTTACCATGACTCAGATTTTGATTCTGATGTTCCCCATTCTGTGGACGGCTATTATCTACATTCTGCTACCGACTCCCATGAAGCTAGCTCCCTATAAGCTTATCCTCATCTTGGTCTGCGTCGTCGTTTGTATTGCCTTAGTCATTCGGATTAAAGATAAAATTGTGGCTGAATGGATCGGGGTAGTGATCCGTTATCGCACGCGCCCAAAATATTGGCTTTATAACAAGAATGATGCCGCTAGTCGGATTGTTGACCTACCGGATGTTCCCAATAGTGTTTTCACCAAACGGACAGCCAAAAAACCAGCTCAAAAACCGGTAGACAAAGTAGAGGTGGCAGATCTGGTAAAGCTACAAAGCGTGATTGATTCCGGCAAGGTGGCCGTTCGCTATCAATTTGAAAAGAAATAAATATGAACTTACTTACTAAATCAATCAAAGACAGCAGCCGATCCCAAATCCAAATCAAAGAAGTGGTGGATAATATTCTGGTGTTGCCTCGTCACGAGTATCGGATAATGTTGGAAACCTCTTCAATCAATTTTGAACTTAAAAGTGAAGCAGAACAGGATGCAATTATCGACAGTTTTCAAAACTTTTTAAACTCTCTGCCCTGTGAGATTCAGATTCTGGTGCGGGTTCGTGAGGTGGATATTGATCGGTATGTGGAAGATATCGGACGACTCAAAGACAAAGAAACGGAAAAAGCTTACCGGAAACAAATTGACGGCTACTGCACTTTCGTTAAGAAACTGGTGTCCGGCAACAAAATTCTCTCTCGCCGTTTTTATATCATCATTCCCTACAAACACACTGAGCGCAAAGAAGATTGGAAGTTAATCAAGGAACACTTAAACCTGCAAAAAGACATTATTATCAAAGGCCTGGAACGGATGCAGATGAAGGCGCGTACGCTGACCGGCATTGAGATTTTGAATCTCTTTTATGCCTTCTACAATCCGGAAAGCCTCAAGACTCAAGCTATAACTCGAGAAACTATCGAAGCCCTACTAAAAAACAACTATGTTTAACTTAAAGAAAAGCATAACTAAATTAAAACCGGTAAAAGAGTGGAAAAAGCGCCGTAAGCTTAGAGCGCTGAAGAATCAGGCGGTGAAAATTGCTTTTGGTAGCCAAGACCAGATTGATTTGCTCTCTTATTCCGGTTTAAAAGAAGAATCTTCCTATCTACAAATCAATGATCGCTTTGTAAGAACACTATTTGTTTCCGGCTATCCATATGTGGCCTCAACAGGCTGGCTCAATAACCTCATCAATTTCAATCATGATATTGATATTAGCTTCCACATCGAGCAGGTCGATCCCTTAACCGCCCTGCCTAAATTAAACCGGAAAATTACCGAACTGGAATCCACTAAGCGCACCATGCTTAAGGAAGGCCGGGTAATTGGCAGTGAAATTACTGATCCTTTGGAATCAGCCATGGAGTTAAAAGACAAAATTCAGCGGGGCATGGAAAAACTCTTCCAAGTCTCGATTTATATGACTATCAGTGCCGAGAGTCTCACCGAACTCAACAAAATCACTAAACTCCTAGAAACGGTGATGCAAACGAGACTCTTCTATACCAAAGTCGCTATCTTCCAGCAGATTGAGGGCTTGCAGTCAATTTTGCCTCGAAGCGAAAACAAACTGGCACAGAAACGTAACCTAGATAGCTCCAGTGCGGCTTTAACTTTTCCATTCGTATCATCTGAATTGGTACAGGAATCAGGGATACTTTACGGCATTAACAAATCCAATAACTCACTGGTAATCATTGACCGTTACTCGTTAAACAACGCCAACTCGATTATCTTTGCTCAATCAGGATCGGGTAAAAGCTATACAGCTAAAGTGGAGATCCTCAGGCACCTGATGCAGGGTACTAAGGTGATCATTATCGACCCAGAGCGGGAGTATAAACAACTAGCGGCCAGTGTTAATGGTACGTATATCAAACTCTCAGCTACTTCCAAAGAAAAAATTAACCCCTTCCAATATTCGACCACTAACATCACCTTAGAAAACAGCCTGTCTGAGCATATCCAAGACTTAACCGAGCTTATCTCCTTAATGGTGGGTTCTCTTACTTCTGAGGAACGGGCAGTTGTAGATAAGGCGCTGCTTCTAACCTACAAAGATCAAGGCTTAACTACCAGAAAAAATGCTAAAACCCCGGAGAAACCGATTTATCCCACCCTAAAAGACTTCTACAAACACCTTAAATCCATGAAACATAAAGATTTATGTGACCGGCTGGAACGATTTGTTAAAGGTTCTCTTTCCACTGTTTTTGACTCGCAAACCAACATTAGCTTGGATAATCGGCTAATCGTGTTTGATATTAAAGATTTATCTGAATCAATTCGCTCCATTATGATGCTGGTAGTGGCCAACTTTGTGAATAATGAGGTCAAACAAAATCCACAGAAACGAATGCTTGTGATTGATGAGGGCTGGATTCTGCTGCAAGAACCGGAAAGTGCTCGGTTTATCTCCAGTCTGGTTAGACGAGCCAGGAAATATTACTTAGGTGTAACCATCATTTCCCAACAGGCCAATGATTTCTTAAACCAGGATTACGGTAAAGCCATTGCCAGCCAATCATCCCTAAGAATTCTAATGCGCCAAGATACGACAACCATTAAAAAGGTTGCCGACGAATTCCACCTATCTGCCTATGAACAACATTATCTCCTTACTTGTGATCGGGGCGAAGCTCTCCTTATTGCCGATCAGAATCATGTGGCGGTTAAGATTGTGGCTTCCACCGAAGAACACCCGCTTCTGACTACTGACCCGCGGGAAGTTTACCTTTAACCATGAATCCTAAACTAATCCTTTCCCTGTGGTCTTTCCGGAAAGAATTAAAGTTTGTCCTTTCGGCATTTCTTATCTTACTAATGCTGCCGATAATCGCAGTGATTCTGTTAACGAAAGTGGGTATTAACATCATCTCTGACCAATTGGTAGATCAAAACCC
>CAZFAI010000009.1:0-11459 GCA_964516555.1 uncultured Gammaproteobacteria bacterium | reverse complement strand
GATCAAGGATCCAGTCACCGGCGAGGTAGTTAAAGAGATTAGTCCGACAATAGTCTGGCCTACCCAAGGGATTATCACTTTGGAATTTGCACAGTCGAGTGTTTACCAAATATTTCACACCGGCCTGGATATCGCCAGCAAATTGGATACGCCGGTAAATCCGGCTATGGACGGAACGGTGATTTATGCCGGAGAGATATTCTGGGGGTACGGTAAACATGTCATTATCGATCATGGGAACAATGTAACCACCGTTTATGGCCACTTAAATAGGATTTATGTGTATAAGGGTCAAGAAGTTCATACAACAGATGTAATTGGCACTCAGGGCCAAACCGGCTGGGCTACAGGAGTCCATCTACATTTTGAGGTAAGAGTATATGGGATACCGGTGAATCCAAGGGTTTTCTTGGATAATCAATCAACATCAACAAATTAAGGCAAAAATCTCTGTGACGTACTATAATGATTAAGTACGAATTAGTATTAAAAGTACAATGACTATGGATGAGCTATTAACACTAAAAGAGGCCGCAAGTGTCCTCAAGGTTCACCCCAACACCTTGAGAGATTGGGATAAAAAAGGGATACTTAAAGCAGTGCGAATCGGTATCAAAAAGAGCTTGCGATACCGAAAGGCAGACTTAGTTAAGTTTATAAGCAATAAGAACGGAAAATAATTATGGCCAATAACTCTACTGACTCAATTAAAGAACAAGAGCGTACAGAACTGCACAGAGCTATATGGCAGATAGCCAACGACTTACGTGGCAGTGTGGACGGTTGGGATTTTAAGCAATACGTGCTGGGCATACTTTTCTACCGATTTATTAGTGAAAATCTAACTAACTATATCAATGCTGACGAACGTCGTTCAGGTAAAAAAGATTTTGATTATGCAATACTTTATGACCGGGAAGCGGAATTTGGTAGAGCGGATACAGTAAAGGAAAAAGGATTCTACATTCTTCCTAGCGAGTTGTTTGTAAATGTTGTTAAGAAGGCCCGGAACGATGCCAATCTTAATGAAACGTTGGCACAGATTTTTCGTAACATCGAAACTTCTGCCAAAGGTGCGAGTAGTGAGGACGACCTCAAAGGCTTGTTTGATGACCTCGACGTTAATTCAAATAAACTGGGAAATACTGTCGAAAAAAGAAACCAGAAACTTGCCAAGCTTCTAGAAGCTATTGGTGGACTTCGGCTAGGAAATTATTCTGATAACACCATTGATGCTTTCGGCGATGCCTATGAGTTTTTGATGACTATGTATGCTTCAAATGCTGGAAAATCCGGGGGTGAATTTTATACGCCACAGGAAGTAAGCGAACTTTTGGCTGAGATTACAACTGTGGGCAAAAAAGAAGTCAACAAGGTTTATGATCCTGCCTGCGGTTCCGGCTCTTTGCTTCTTAAATTCGCCAAGGTTTTGGGCAAGGAAAAGGTACGCCAAGGCTTTTTTGGACAAGAGATTAACCTGACGACTTACAACCTTTGCCGAATTAACATGTTTTTGCACGACATTAACTACAACAACTTCAACGTAGCGCTAGGTGATACGCTAACTGATCCGAAACATTGGGACGAGGAACCGTTTGATGCCATCGTTTCCAATCCGCCGTACTCTATCAAGTGGGAAGGCGATGCTAATCCGCTACTCATAAACGATCCTCGCTTTTCTCCGGCTGGTGTTTTAGCTCCAAAGAGTAAAGCTGATTTGGCTTTTACGATGCACATGCTTTCCTGGCTTTCTACGATCGGTACGGCGGCAATCGTTGAGTTTCCGGGGGTGCTATATCGCGGTGGCGCGGAGCAAAAAATCCGCAAATACCTTATTGAAAATAATTATGTTGACACCGTTATTCAATTACCGCCTGATCTATTTTTCGGAACAACAATTGCAACCTGCATTATTATACTGAAAAAGAGCAAAAAGGATAATAAAACGCTCTTTATTGATGCATCTGCGCAGTTTGTACGAGGAGGCAACAAAAATAAATTAAGCAAAGAAAACCGCCAGAAAATTTTAGCTGCTTTCATTGCCCGCGAAGACGTTGACTATTTTGCCAAGCTCGTTGATAACAAAACCATCGCTGAAAACGCCTATAACATCGCGGTATCCAGCTATGTCATCGCTGAAGATACTCGCGAAGTGGTCGATATCACCGAGCTTAATGCCAAAATCAGCCAAATTGTAGCGAGGCAAAATGAATTACGCACAGCGATAGATAAAATTGTGTTTGATATTGAGGGGAGTAAACAATGAAGAGTAAAACCATACCTATTAATGATCTAAGGTACGAATTACGCATGTTGTTAGGTGCAGCCAAAGTGTGTGAATTATTTGAAACGACACAAATGGGTAATGTGGTTAATTACATCAAAGATTCCGCCTATATGCATGCAAGAAATTTATACAATTTTTTTGCTGCTGACACAAAAAATGATGCTAAGGTAACACAATTTACAAATCATAAGTTTGATCTGATTATGTACGAAACTTGGAAAGATGCGCTACATAGTCATGTACTTCATATCAAAAGCAATCGCCATACTCCCACGAATATAGTTAATAATACTCACCTAAACACAATAATCCCCGTTTTTGCTAAAAATGTAACAGATTTATGGCAAGAATGGATAGATAACACAGAGCAGAACGAATTGAAGGAAACTCTCATTGGCGCGTTAATGACCGCCCAGAAAGAGGCACAAGACGATTACAACGGAATGATCATTAAAGGAAGGGGTGGAAAGCAATGAACAAAATAAATGAAATAATAACCAAACTCTGTCCCAAGGGCGTGGAATTTAAAGAATTAGTGGAGATTTTTGATATTAAAAACGGCTATACACCATCAAAAGCAAGAACGGAATACTGGACAGGTGGCACAATTCCTTGGTTTCGTATGGAAGATATTAGAGAAAATGGTCATATACTGAGTGACTCATTGCAGCACATTCCTGAAATCGCTGTAAAGGGTGGTAGGTTATTTCCGGCTAATTCGATACTGATTGCAACGTCCGCTACTATTGGTGAGCACGCATTAATTACTGTACCGCACTTATCAAATCAAAGATTTACTTCACTTTCAATAAAGGCTAAGTACTCGGATAAATTCAATATGAGATTTGTCCATTACTATTGCTACTTGTTAGATGAATGGTGTCAAAATAACACAACAACATCGAGTTTTTCTTCTGTAGATATGAATGGATTTAAAAAGTTTAAAATACCCATTCCACCACTTGACATTCAGCGAGAAATCGTAAAAGTACTGGATAATTTTACAGAGTTAGAAGCAGAGTTAGAAGCAGAGTTAGAAGCAAGAAAGAAGCAATATGAGTATTATCGCTCTGAACTCTTGACTTTTAACGAGAGAGAGAGAGTAAAGTGGGTTAAACTTATGGATATTACCAACTATTCAACAACTAGAATTGATGCAAAAGACCTTAATCCAGAACGATATGTTGGGGTTGATAATCTATTGCAGAATCGACAAGGTAAAACTACGTCTGATTACGTACCAACTAATGGTAGATTAACTCGATACGAAATTGGCGATATTTTGATTGGTAATATCAGACCATATCTCAAGAAAATATGGTACGCAACGGACTCAGGTGGCACAAACGGTGACGTATTAGTTATTCGAATAAATGACGATGAAAGGGATAGCCTGAACTCAAAGTTTCTATATCATTTGTTGGCTTCTGATAGCTTCTTTAATTACAATATGCAGTTTGCAAAAGGCGCAAAGATGCCACGAGGAAACAAGCCTGCAGTCATGAAATACGAAATACCTATACCTAATACTTCTGAACAAAACCGAATTGTATCGATTTTGGACAAATTTGATGTACTAGTAAATGACATCTCAGTTGGCTTGCCAGCAGAACTTGTAGCTAGACGACAACAATATGAATACTATCGAAATAAGTTGTTAACCTTTAATGAATATGCCAATTAACAATAAATACAATCTAGTGGCAGAAAATACACAAAGCACAGTGGTGGCGGAGTACACGCCGGAGAAAATTCGCGCCACTAACTATCAAAGTGAAGCTGACTTGGAAAAGGCCTTTATCTCCCAACTGGAATCGCAAGCTTATGAATATATTAGGATTACATCTGAAGCTGATCTGATCGTTAATTTGCGGCAACAGTTGGAGAAACTCAATGAGTTTACCTTTTCGGATGCGGAGTGGGAACGATTTTTTACCAGCACACTAGCTAATCCCAATCAAAGTATCCAGGATAAAACTGCGACTATACAAGAGGATTATATAAAAAACCTGATTCGTGATGATGGCTCGGTGAAAAATATCTACCTCATTAAAAAAGACACGATCCATGATAATCGACTTCAGGTAGTAAACCAATATGCCATAGCTGGCGGCCAACACGCCAATCGTTATGACGTCACGATTTTGGTAAATGGTTTACCTTTGGTACATGTGGAACTTAAACGTCGTGGCGTGGCTATTCAAGAAGCCTTTAATCAGATTAATCGATATCAGAGAGAAAGCTTTTGGGCTGCTTCCGGTCTGTTTGAGTATGTACAAATATTTGTAATTTCCAACGGTACACACACAAAATATTACAGTAATACGACCAGGTCAACTCATATAAAGGAAGTCAACGAAGGCTCCGCTAAAGGTGGTAAACGAACCAGTAATAGCTTTGAGTTCACAAGCTGGTGGGCAGATGCCACTAACCGACCAATTACGGACCTGATGGATTTTGCTAAAACATTTTTTGCTAAGCATGCACTTTTGCAGGTCCTGACCAAATACTGTGTGTTTACTACCGATAAGTTGCTTTTAGTGATGCGTCCATATCAGATTGTTGCAACCGAACGAATCTTAAACAGAATTGAAGTGAGCACTAACTATAAAAAGCTAGGTACAGTAGAAGCGGGTGGATACATCTGGCACACCACCGGTTCAGGAAAAACCCTAACCAGTTTCAAGACTGCGCAATTAGTTGGTAAGTTGTCGTATATCGATAAGGTTGTTTTTATCGTTGACCGCAAAGATTTGGACTATCAGACCATGCGTGAATACGATAAATTTGAAAAAGGCGCCGCCAACAGTAATACCAGTACGGCAATCTTGACCCGGCAACTGGGAGATCCAAACACCAGAATTATCATCACAACCATTCAAAAACTTGATCGTTTTATTGGGAGAAATTCAGGACATACTATTTTTGATGGTCACGTTGTATTGATATTTGATGAGTGTCACCGTTCACAATTTGGGGAAATGCACGCGGCCATTACAAAGGCATTTAAGAATTACCACATCTTCGGTTTTACGGGAACTCCTATCTTTGCTATTAATGCCTCATCAGGTGGCAGGATTGATCTGAAAACCACCGAACAAGCCTTTGGTGAAAAGTTGCATACATATACGATCGTCGACGCCATTGCCGATAAAAACGTACTGCCGTTTAAAGTCGATTATGTTTCTACTGTCCGTGAAGCAGAAAATATTGAAGACAAAAAAGTTAGTGATATTGACCGTGAAGCAATATTGGCCGCTCCTGAACGATTAGCTAATATTGTCGGCTATATCAGGGATCACTTTGACCAAAAAACCAAACGCAATAGCTTCTATAAATTGAAAGACCGCAGATTAGCAGGTTTTAACTCTATTTTTGCCGTTTCCTCAATTGATGTGGCAAAAAAGTATTATACCGAGTTTAAAAAACAACTCACCGATGTACCAAGTGACAAACGATTAAAAATAGCTCTCATTTACAGCTTTGGAGTCAATGATGAAGATCAGGATGGGATGATTGATGAAAACTTGGAGGACACTACTGGTTTAGACGCTAATTCAAGGGACTTTTTGGAGATGGCTATTAAGGATTACAACTCGATGTTTAGCACGTCTTATGATACCTCATCGGATAAGTTCCAGAATTATTACAAAGATGTTAGTGAGCGTGTTAAAAACCGCGAAATCGACCTTTTGATTGTGGTCAATATGTTTTTAACTGGTTTTGATGCCACGACCCTCAATACCTTGTGGGTTGATAAAAATCTGCGCTTACATGGATTATTACAGGCATACTCACGAACAAATAGGATTTTGAATAGCGTTAAAACCTTTGGCAATATTGTTTGCTTCCGCAATTTAGAGAAGGCCACTAATGAATCCATTGCCCTCTTTGGTGATAAGGAAGCCAGCGGCATCGTGCTGTTGAAAGCATATGCTGATTATTATCATGGCTACAAAGACGGTGACAAGGAAATTCGAGGTTATGAAAGTTTAGTTAAAGAGCTTTTAGATAAGTTTCCGGTTGGAGAAAGAATAATTGGTGAACAAAGCCAGAAAGACTTCATCAAACTATATGGTGCAATTTTGCGTGTCCGCAATATTCTAACCACGTTTGATGAGTTTGCCGGAAATGAGATTTTGACTGAGCGCGATGTCCAAGACTACCACAGTCTTTATATCGACTTGTATAACGAATTTCGCAAGGGTAAAGAGGAAGATAAAGAGAATGTAAATGATGATCTAGTATTTGAGATGGAACTTATTAAGCAGGTGGACATCAATATTGATTACATTCTAGGTTTGATTAAGAAATACCACGAAGATCACACCAAGAATCGCGAGATCCTATTTGATATTAATAAAGCTATCGACTCAAGCGTTGAACTACGAAATAAAAAAGACCTTATCAACCAGTTTATCGCCTCGCTTGATGTTCATTCAGTTATTGATGATGATTGGCAAAAATTTGTTGAAGGCAAAAAAGTTGAAGAGCTAGAACAGATTATTACAAGCGAAGGTCTTGATCACGACGCTACCTATGCCTTTATTAAGAATGCATTTCGAAATGGTTCAGTGGAGACAACTGGTACGGCTATCACCAAGATATTACCTCCAGTTTCCCGTTTTTCCCCGACTGGTGAACGAAGCAAGAAGCGTGAAAATGTACTTGATAAACTGACAAAATTCTTTGAGAGATTCTTTAATATTTCCCCTGAATGATCGGAATTAATTATGAGGGGTAAAACAAATGTAAAGAAATTATGAATGTATTTGAATTCAACATATTCGGAAAAAAATTAACAGATGTCACCGTAGATGATGTTAAAGCGTTTTGCCAGAAGCAAAACAGCGAAGGTATAAACCTTGATTACAAAAAAGATCTCAATAACTCCAAAAAGATAGCTAAAACTATTGCCGCAATGGCTAATACACTCGGTGGTTGGGTTGTTATTGGCGTAGAAGACGATGGAAATGACAAACCAAAATTGCCAACAGAAGGAATTGATTGGGAGAAACAGCTCTCGTTACGAGTTACTAACTTAGTTATTGATAATATCTCACCACCTGCATTACCTATTATCCATGTTTGTGACCCAGACAAAAAGAATAAGACTTTTGTAATTCTATATGTTTCGGAAAGTAAGGATGCTCCTCACTGGCTATTTAATGAAAATAAACTCTGTGTCCGAATTGCAGATCGCACCTCCTCCACCGAATGGGAACGACTGGCTACAGCTGATGAATGGGAATATCTACGACAAAAAAGACAAAGAGCGCTAGAGACTTATAAGTCTCATAGAGAATTGCTTGATGACCTTTTCAGCGCGTATGACAGTAAATCTGAAGAAGAATACAATCGTAGTAAATCACAAGGCTTCCCAGAACTTACTCTACCCACTTCTAATATACGTCTTGCAGGCCAAGAAGACACACACGATAAACTAAACATTGTTATCTCTCCTAAATACCCAATGCAAGAACTGTTTGCGGTAGACAAGGCTTTAGATATTGTCGGAGAAATAAAGTTTAAAGATACTTTCGGGACTACCGATTATTTCCCTTTTTATTATCTCAATCCCGCGTATAAAATTTTCCAAAGAGGTACACATATTTATTCGTGCGATGAAAATAGAGAAAGGATACATTTTTTTGCCCTGAATCAATTTGGAATGTTTTCTTTTAAAGAAAAGGTTCTAGAAGCTAGCGAGGATTCTCCAGGTAAACTCAACTTACCTCGGCTACTGGTTAGATTCAAACAAAATCTTTTGTTCGCCCAAAAACTATATACAAAATTAAATTACCTTGGCAGTATCAGTGTTGATGTTCTAATTGATGGAGAGGAATGGATGAGTCTTACCAGCTCATCAGATACTCTTTTTGACTCTGTACTCAAATTACAGGCACCTCTTTCGGAGATTCGATTTACCACTGACACTTCTTTGACAGAGCTTAATGATCAGACAAAAGTAAATAGTCTTGTAGAAGAATTTTACAATGAAATTGCGAACAGCTTTAGATGGGATCCCATGCGCAGAAGTAATTTAGCTGACATATTAAAAACATTTCAATTATGAAAAATAAGTCAAAAAAACTGCAAGAAGCTATGGATTCAATGATAAAAAGTGGATCGACTGTCATTGTGGCTTCACCTAAAACCGTTCAGGAAATGAAAGATGCAGGACTACCAATAACTGAAAAATTTATTTCATATGAGGAATACTTAAAAACCCTCCTTGAGAAGAAACAGAAAGGCGCTGTTGGCAGATTACAGCAACTGCCACTTATTGATAAATCTGTGGCTGACGGCGTAATTGCAGAGATTTACGAGGAGATACGTTCCAGCTATGCGCTGAGCTTTTTTACTTCCACAATCATCAACAGTGTATTGCTTCTGGAATATGCAATGCGTTTATCGTTGTACATTCATCGTCAGAAACAAGACCCCAAATATCAATGGAAAATATTGGAAACAATGACAATGAAAAAACTTATTAGTCAGATGAAGCGGGTAAACCTAATCACCGATAAACAAGAAAAAGCGCTAAAAGAATTTAATGACACACTACGAGATCCATACTTACATATAAATGTTCATAATTTATTGGAAGGTATTTTTATTTCAAACATTCCTGGGGTAAGTACAAAAACAGGCGATAAAATTGAAATGAAGAATGTTGAAGTGTCGGAGCATAAACATTTTTGGTTTATTGGTAAAAGATTTTTTGACAAACAGATGGTTTTATCAATTGTGAATTTTTGTATTGGTAATGTAAATCAATTACTTTCAGAAAATAAAGAATAACATGAGCGACTATTACAACTCACAACGCACAAAAGGACTATATAACTCATCCTCATTGGAACCGTTTAAGCTTTCTCGATCAAAGATTGACCTGTTTTTAGATTGTCCAAAATGCTTTTACCTTGATCGTAAGCTTGGTGTAGCCAGACCGCCCGGATTTCCATTTGCCTTAAACAGTGCAGTGGATCACTTGCTCAAACTTGAATTTGATATCTACCGTACCAACGGCACAAAACATCCTTTAATTGAAAAATACGGTGTAGACGCCCGACCTGTAGGGCATAAGAATTTGAATGAGTGGCGACATAATTTCACTGGTATCCAGTATCTACATCAACCAACTAATCTGCTGATATTTGGTGCCATTGATGACCTTTGGATCAACTCACAAGATGAATATATTGTGGTGGATTATAAATCAACTTCAAAAAGTGAGGAGATCATCGAACTTAACAAAGAATGGCAGGACGGTTATAAGCGACAGATGGAAATATATCAGTGGCTGCTGAGGAAAAACGGCTACAAAGTATCAAGTACTGGTTACTTTGTTTATTGTAACGGCCGAACAGACTGCAAAGCCTTTGATGGCAAGCTGGAATTTGATATAACTCTAATTCCCTATGTGGGTGATGATTCTTGGGTAGAAGATACAATTACAGCAGCACACAAGTGTTTACAATCGAATTCTATCCCAGAAGCAAATCCAGAATGTGATTACTGTGCCTACAGGGAAGCTGCTAAAGAATATGAGTGAAAAAGCGCAATTACTAACTGAGGATTTTGTTCAAGCAAAAATAATCGAATACCTGAAGAGTCAGGGTTGGAGCAAAAGCCTAAAGGCGAAAAACCTAAAAGAACACGGTGTTGATATCAAAGTAAGAAACGATAAGTTTGCTCGCTATTGGCTTATTGAGGTTAAGGGGGATGCCAGCCCACGAGCCAAATATCCCAGATCACACCGGGAAGTAAATTTTAATCTAGCTTTAGGGCAAATAATCACCCGTATGCAGACAAATGGTGCTCGGGGTTACAAGTACCGATATAAATATGGCGTTGGTTATCCATCATCCTTCAAAGAATTGGTATTAAGACGATTGTCCTTTGATGTGTGCGACAAGTTGAATCTGTATATTTTCTTTGTAGATGAAAATGGAGCTGTAGAGCAATATGATTGGAAAGATATTAAGGGATATCAGGATACTTTATGACCATTAGTTTGGGATATTTCAAGGTATAGTGCTAAAATATAAATATATGAATAGTGATGTTAGTAAAAATAAGACCGTTAAAGGCCTTGGGGAGCGGCTTAGGAAAGCTCGAGAGAAGCTTGGCCTAACTCAGTCAGAGGTAGCTGAAAAGGCTAAGATGACTGTCAACTACTACGCCATGATTGAGCGTGGTGAAGTAAATCCCTCATACCGAAAACTCCAAAGTCTTGCCAAAGCCCTCGGCATTAAATTCGAGATATCCTAAGCCTAATTTCCCGAAAGTTCTCTTGCAAACCTGATGATTAAGTCCGCAATCTCGTTGGCGTGAGTTGTATTCGCCTCAGGATCATCCGCATTGATCAGGCTGGTCAGTACCGACTGCACGATGAAATTGCGGTTTATGGGATCAAGAATAAACTGGCGAGTATCTTTTGGAATGGAAGCAAGTACTTGGGCTTGGGGATTATCCAAAACCGCCTTAACTAACTCGTCCCACATAACCTGATCTTGATTTGTGTTTCCAGATGTATCTGACATTAATTGCATTGTACACAACCTCCTTTATTTCGGCTAGAGATATCTCTCATATCCGATGAAATTAAATAAATTAACGGCGAAGCCGCCGCCCTCCAGGCGGCGCATAATTTCTCTGCTTTTGGCTTGGGAAAGGATATTCAGGCTCCCTTCCCACAATATTTCCCTGTCTATAATGGCTAGTTTCCGGTGATGGTTGCCGGTACACAATAATACTTGGACTCCCAAGGCTTCTAAAGACTCAATTTCCTCTTCTGACTGGTCTTGGTAGCCTTCCATGTGTTCAGACGGATCTCTGGTCACTATATAGACCTTCACGCCACGTTTGATAAGCTCTCTCATGCTTGGCCAGATTGCTGTCATTCTCTCGGAGGTAATAAAAGGACTTTCAATAATAACTTCGGTCTTGCTTGTCGCAAGATCGCCCAGGAAGGCCTTGTAGAAGGTCTTTTCGTCAAAAAGGGCGGATTTATACATAGTAATCCTCCTTTTCGTCTGGTTGATAGACCTCCATTAGCTTGGTAAAATGAGCAAGTACTTTAAGAAGGAGCGGTTCAAATAAAAGTGCGTCTCCCGCTCCGAAAGTTACGAAAACGCAAAAATGATGCTTTTAAGTCAGGAATTTT